>NZ_WUDQ01000857.1:0-1118 GCF_009827695.1 Paenibacillus sp. OT2-17
GGAGAGTTCATCCAGTATCATTTCATGCTACAAAGGGGAGGAGTGGGTGTATTTCCGTACTATGCGCAGCTGGGATTTGATGCGTGCCACCAGCTCCAACGGGCTGAACGGCTTAGTGACATAATCATCGGCCCCAACGCTGAGTCCTGTGATTTTGTCCATATCTTGTCCCTTCGCAGACAACATAATAATCGGAAAATGCTCGGTTTCTCTGATCTTCATGCAAGCTTCAACCCCGTCCATATTGGGCATCATCACATCAAGCACCATCACATCTATCGATTCCCGACTGACTTGCTCCAGCGCTTCCAGTCCGTCTCGTGCCATAAGCAGTCGATATCCTTCATTTTCCAAATAAATTTGCATCAGCTTAATAATTTCAGGTTCATCGTCTACTAATAAAATGGTTCCGTTATGCATGGTTGTGCACCCTTTCTGTTCTTTCCAGCAGTATACAATATGGGCGTATTATATACCTTTTTAAAGATGGAGGCTATGGACACTCATCTCAGTTCGCTTGCTTGGGGTCGTCAGCCTTTGGATAGTGCTGTTTCAGTTGAAGAAATACGGTTTTCTTGCTTGAATTGTCTTTTTTCTATTTCTGGTAGTTGACCGAACAAGATCCAAGCAAATGGCAGGAAACGGGAGATGATCGACACGACGAGCCAAGAGCAAAGAAGTGCAAAGAAAAAACCTCCGGCATACCACGCATGAATAAGCTGCGGAGAACCGATATGTGGTGAAAACTGCCGATACAGGAGCAGGAAGAACGGATGAATCAGATACACACCAAAGGACAGTGTGCCCAGACATTCCAGTTTGCGAGTGACAAAGGAATCTTGTCGTCTGTACATTAAAAAGGAAATCTGTAGTATTACCAGAGTGCTAGACAGGCTGTACATATTATACATAAGTTCAAAAACTAGCGAATTGTACGAGATTCCGTACATTCTATTTTCGTACCACATATAGACATGCATGGTGGCTGAAATCAGCCATAAAGCCCAAATTGCGATCCATGTCAGCACTCCGGCAACACTTCGTTCCCCCTTACGCATCAGAAACCACGTTCTCAGCTGTGGGTAGTAGTAACCGAGAGCAGCACCCAGCATGTAGCA
>NZ_WUDQ01000858.1:0-1114 GCF_009827695.1 Paenibacillus sp. OT2-17
CTGGATGTGCTGGTTCCGGCTCATGGGGGTCGTCCCTATGTGTTGGATGTTAATCCGTTCGGTGATTTGCTGTACCGGGTTGAACATCAGGGTTGGAATCCGTATGAATGGGAAATGCAGCACCTCGCTAATAGGAGCGTGGTTAGGGAAAGGAAAGACAGATATGACTGATATGAACCAAATTGTCGGCTCTCATGATATTGTCATGATTACGCTGGATACCCTGCGTTATGATGTAGCAAAGCTGGAGGAAGAGAATTGTCCGAATTTGTGCGGCTCCGACTCGTGGGAAAAACGCCATACACCGGGTAGCTTTACCTATGCTGCACATCATGCTTTTTTTGGCGGATTTTTGCCGACTCCGGCGAATACGGATAAGACTTCACATATCCGACTGTTTCACACAAAGGATACGGGACTGCGTACGCATCGACATACCTGGCTGTTCGATGCCCCGGATATTGTGTCCGGGCTAGAGGGTGAAGGTTATCGGACCATCTGTATCGGCGGCGTTATTTTTTTCACGAAGAAAAATAAGCTTGCCAAGGTGCTGCCTGGATATTTTCAAGAAAGCTACTGGCGTATGAACTTTGGCGTTACCAACCCTCGTTCGACGGAGAATCAGGTGAATCATGCTCTGAAACTGTTGGGGAATACAGACCCGTCGCAGCGCTTGTTTTTGTTTCTGAATGTATCAGCGATTCATGGGCCTAATCATTATTTTGTGAAGGGCTCTGCTAAAGATTCAGTGGAGTCTCAACGGGCAGCCTTACGGTATGTGGATGGTGAACTTGGACGTTTGTTTGATGCCTTACGAAATCGGGGTAAAACGTTTTGTATGGTTTTTTCCGATCATGGTACAGCTTATGGGGAAGACGGCTATGAAGGACATCGTCTGGCGCATGAGGTAGTCTGGAATGTGCCTTACCGCGAATTTATATTATAGAGCAAATAGAAATATAGATTGCACTGGTAAAATATCAAGAAATCAATCCAGCGCGAGGGAGGAGCAGAAATGAAAGCCATGAATCTGAATCACTCGCATCCAACGGGTGCGGCAGCCTCGGAGATAGATACAAACTTAACACCGTCTAGGTTTCAGTGGCCTGAAACT
>NZ_WUDQ01000859.1:0-1108 GCF_009827695.1 Paenibacillus sp. OT2-17
ATCCGATGGTGTTAGTTGCCGTCCGGATTGGTCCAGACAATGCTGAATAATGCCCGACAAATGATGTTCAAAACGCAACAGAAGCATTCGGATAGTATCTGCTTCATACGCGTGACGGTTATAAAGCATGCAGATGGAAAGCTTACCGTCTTTCATCCACCCATCCAGATAGAGGGGATAGGCTAAATCTGAAATGCTACAATTCTGGCCGGACCATAATTCAACATCCATAGGCGATGTATGAAAGTGAGAGGAACTGACCGATTCAGAATGAATCAAGCGGAAGCCAATTTCCGGGTAATACTTAGCATTAAGTTCCGATCTACCGGAGGTTGCAGAACCATATTTTAGTAATCCATATCCTAAGCCCTGGTTGGGTACTTGCCGGACCGTCTCCTTTACGTTTCTGAGCAAAAGAGAACGGTCTCCCCCAGGCTCCATATTCAGGACAAGCGGATATATGGAACCGAATTGACCTACGGTTCTTGAAAGGTCCGGTTTGTCCGAAGTCACAGTTTGTTGCTCCCGATCATAATGTTCAAATCCAATGGAAATCTTAGACTGTCCGGACCATTCCACTAGAGTCAGTCCCAATGCAGCAAGCAGTAACTCAGCGGTCACTGTATATAGGTTTGGTTAGCCCGTGTCAACAGTCGGCTTGTTTCCTCGTCCGAAAGCTGTATGATGCAATGTTCTACTGGACGAGGTGTTTCGGAATGTGCAGATGTCTTATGGTCCTTCGGTATAAATTCGCCATCGAAATTAACCTTATCCAGCCAGTAGAGTTTCTCTTTGGCCAGCTTTTTGCTGTCTGCATAGTCTTCTAGCCACCGCATCCAGGAGCGGTAAGAATCTGTTTTGTCAGGAAGCACTATCGGTTCCCCGTTAAGAGCTTGTTCATAGGCAGTTGTGAAATCCTCAAGCAGGATACGCCAAGATGTGGGATCAGCCACTAGCGGATCTACAGAAAGGAAGAACTGGTCGGGGCCCGACATCCGGAATAAGCCTGCGCGTACTCTGGGTCCCTCAAACATTCCATAACTGTTTTGAATCCGGAAGCATTCGCTCTGTAATTGCTTGCTAGCTTCATGGTCATCATCTGCAAGAA
>NZ_WUDQ01000085.1:0-12628 GCF_009827695.1 Paenibacillus sp. OT2-17
TTTGCCGTCAGGACCCATACGTACGAGACCTTCATACAAAGTTTTCAGAACCGTGTTAGTTTGACTATCCTGAGCTTGTGCCGGATCGAACGTTGGCGGCTCGGATGCAAGGTTAATGCGCAAAATTTGCTTGTCGGCCGCAGCCGGCGTAGTCGAGGTGTTTTCTTGTGCGCCCTTACCATTATCGTTCTTGCTGGAGCCACAACCTGCGAGCAGTGCACCAACTGCAAGAATGAGTGTCAAAAGGACTAAAAAGCTTTTCCTTTTCATCTAGCGTTTTCCCCCTAGTTCTAAAGTGGTATATGTTTATAGATTATACAACCAGCGGTCAAAAAAATCTACATTACATTTCTTCAAATTGAGCTTTTTTTTCAAAAAAACATGATTAATTCATATTTTTTCACCTTTTCATGTCATCTTATATCACATGATGTTGAATATATTCTTAAATATACCAACAACAGTCAACAAAATATACGCCAATGTCATCGCTATAAAAGTTAATCTCCAGACCGCTCTACATAATCTTTTACCATCAACCTTCCCTTTTATTCGATTTTGAGCTCCTCCAATTAAACCCAAGGCCAGTAATAGGAGCAGTAGAATCAAATAAAAACCGAATCGAGATGTAAAAATGACGTTAAAGAGTGCTGCGACGGAAAATATCAGAAAAAACGTGGTAACATCCATAGAAGTAAGTAACGATTTCTTTTTTTCCATTTTAAGAATGTAGCGACAAACCGCAAACACGATCAAAAACGGAAAAAAGGGAAGAATACTGAAAGTGATAATAGTACCTTGTATAAGACTCAACTGATCACCCCTCTTTTAGCCGCATGCCTTCAATTAATTGCCACAATACCTCATGAGTTGGTGCAGTAACTCCAGCCCGATCTGCCATCTGCACCAGTTGTCCGTTAATTGAAGCAACTTCCGTCATGGACTGTGCAAGTACATCAGCTAGCATGGACGAGTGATTTTCTGCCGTTGCCCGGCATACATTCATAATTTGCTCCCACCATGCGTTTTCCCAGTGGATACCATGAGCTTCATACACTTGAATGCCTTCATCGTACAGCCTGCGCATCATATGTATTCGAATAGGGTCCGAAAGCAGCTCGCCATTACGAACTCGCCATACCGCTGTCAGCGGATTGATCACAGCATTGATCAACAACTTGCGATACATACCGTTCTCGATTTCTTTCGACAAGCAAACGTCAAATCCTGCTGCAAGCAGCCGATTTAGCACACATTGATTAAAATTATTGTTCTTCGCCTCCTCCCCTTCCTCCGAACTACCAATTTCAGTAACACCCGATCCTGCATGTACAATGGATGCTACTCCCTGCCTCTTGGCTCCTTCAGTCGTCACAGCAGGGTATACCACAGCTTCAGGCCAAGCCTGTCTAATGCGTTCTATATGGCCGATTCCATTCTGCAAGCAAACAATTCCTGTATCTCTATCCATTTGAGCTGCAGGCTGGATCTGTTCTAATACTTCCTCAATCGCCCCCTGTTTGGTCATAAGCATTATCCATCGTGCTGGAGCCTGTGAATTTAACCGTTGCCAATCTGCCAATGGCGCTACCTTCAATTTATCCCCGGAAACATGTACTGCCGTCTGTCCCTCCTTATCAAACACAGTAATCCCTTCACGAGCAATGACGCGTGCCTGCTCAAGTGTACGCGTCCACAGCCTTACTTTTGTACCCGAAGCAGACAACCTCCCGGCAAACAACAATCCCAGCGAACCCGCTCCAATAATATCAATCACCTTTGTATCGTCTCGCTTCCATCTTTTTTTCTACTATATCATATGCACTCTAAAGAAATACAAAAAACGCCAACTACGGCAAAGCGCTAGTTGACGTTTTATTTCAATATTGCAGAAGTAATCTTGTTACTCAATGCGCTCCAGATTCCCATTGGCGTCCATTTTGAATCTGGATTTAAGCTCTTCCTCATCTTCAGTGATTAAAGCCAAGCGCCGAGCTCGGTCCATAATCTGAATCAGAGCTTTATAATCATCATTCACAACACGATAGTCGGTTTGTACATCATTCACTTCTTTGGACAGCCGGTCATTAATAGAGCGAAGCTGATTCAATTCTTCTTCCTTTTCCCGTAAATCTTTCTCCAGCATCTTAATCTGCCGATTCGTTTCCTGGACGGATCCCTTCCATTGGCGCAAGAAGCGAATTACTGCATCAATAGATAATGTATCCTCACTCGCACCATCCGTTCTGTATCCACCTTCGATTGTATCAAGCGAGGCAAAAGCCGCAACCTGTGATACACCCACCGGGTTCTGCTTACGGATATAACTGCGCTTCTGGCGCTGTGCTTTGGCAATACTAATCGCTTCATCGTAACGTTTGCGCACGCAGCTATTCCAACGAAAGCCACATGCTGCAGAGGTTCTTCCTATTTTTTGTCCAACCTCCTCAAACGCAGCGAGCTGCGTTCCACCTTCACGGATATGCCGCAATGTCACCTCCGCCAATATCAAGTCATCTTCCACACTCCATGCATCTTGTCTTATTGCAGTCATGCCTCTAGCCCTCCTAACAACATCCTGAAATAACCGTCTTCATGAACCGATCTTGCCGGTATTTGAATAGGGTATAAAAGCTGTTTATTCATTCCTATGCCTCTCGTAGAGTTCATAGAATCTATTTGATACTAAATTGTATTTCCATTTCTGCAAGAACTCATACGTGAACGTAAACAGTTTCGGGTTTCAAGCATGCTCAGACTGCTGTACAATAAAATGAATGGTTAAAGAAACAGAAAGGATCATATACATTACCATTAGTTTTTTTCGGGAATACATAAAAGGGGAAACCAAATGAACAAACGAATAAAAATCACAATCAGCACCCTGCTGACCACCATTATGTTGCTAACTTTCATATATGTACGTCCTACCCTGGCCGCTCCCTCCCATGAAGAAAGTAAGATTTTACAAGATAGCCTGTCGATTGTAGAGATAGACCATGAAATTGAGCGAATCAGTCAGGAGCAGCATACCCTTTTGCAGCGTCAGCAGGAACTGCGAAGTAATCTCACCGTTCAGCAAGAGCAAATGACCATACAACGGAAGCGTGCAGGTTCTGTGCTGCGATCTTATTATATGGGGGAAAGGGACAAACTGTTGAGTGTGGTGCTAGGGGCGAAAAGTATAAGGCAACTTCTCTCTCTGTACGATTACTACTTATTATTGATTAGTCACGATCAGGATGTGCTTCAAGAATATGAATCCAATTATCAATCTATGCGAAAAACAGAACAACAAGTCACCCAAGCCTCAATGGAACTGGAGACTGTCAAAACAAACTTACTGGCACAACGTAAACGCATTGCCCTGCTTCAGTCGCGTGTAAATGACGGCGTTAACGCCAGTAATGACCCGGATACCCTACGCAAGCTAATTGGCGAAATGACAGCTTATTGGGAGAATGTAGGTGTCTACGAGGTAAATAAGCACTTTAAAGCATTAGCTCAAGCTATGCAGAATTTACCACAATTCATTCAACAACAACAAGGTGCCATGGTTACAAATGGAAAAGTCATTACGATAAGCATTCGTGAAGAGGACTTTAACCGTTTTTTAAAGTCAGAAAATGAATTGTTTAATCACTTCAACTTTACATTTGCGCAGGATCGAATTGTGGTAGAAGGTCAGCAGGGAACGATGAAATTAAGGGTAGAAGGTCACTACACGCTAGAGAATGAGCCGAAAAATGCAATTTTATTTCATGTGGATCGATTGGTATTTAATGGTCTGGAGCTACCTGATACGACCCGCAACAAGCTGGAAAAGGATTTTGATCTGGGTTTCTACCCACAGCAGCTTATTTCATATGTCAAAGCCACAGAAGTACGCACTTTAGCAGGAATGCTTGAAGTTAAGCTCGAATTAAACTTTAAGTAAAATTTTGCTCACCTTTCATTGTTCTGAATTTTTACGTGTATAAAACAAGAGACCCCGGGAGATTCCCGAGGTCTTTATTATTGTAATAACGGTAGGGATTTTATAGTAGATCGGCTGCCAACTGCGCGAGCTTGGAGCGTTCTCCTTTTTCCAACATAATATGCCCGCTAATCCCTTCTTGCTTAAACCGCTCCACCACATAGGTTAGACCGTTACTGGCTGCATCCAGATAAGGGTGATCAATCTGCTCCGGATCTCCCATCAAAATGATCTTGCTCCCCTCACCCACCCGGGACACAATCGTTTTGATCTCATGTCGGGATAAGTTTTGCGCCTCATCGACTATAATAAATTGCCCAGGTATCGAACGCCCGCGAATATAAGTAAGTGCCTCCACCTGAATACTGCCCAAGCCCATCAAAATTTTGTCGATATCACCTGATTTTTTGGCATCAAACAGATACTCTAGATTATCGTAGATGGGTTGCATCCACGGGCGAAGCTTTTCATCCTTTTCTCCCGGTAAATAACCAATATCCTTACCCATAGGAACAACAGGCCGAGCAATCAGCAGTTTTTTGAAGCGATGTTCATCCTCTACCTTAAGCAAACCTGCCGCCAGCGCCAGCAGCGTTTTGCCCGTACCCGCTTTTCCTGTAATGGTCACGAGGGGGATATCGTCATTAAGCAAAAGCTCCAATGCCATCCGCTGTTGAGCATTACGCGCGCTGATTCCCCACACCGATTCGTTACTTAAGTACAGCGGCTCTAATCGCTCTGCCTCCTGATTCACTTTCAGCAAAGCTGATTTTCCAGTTCCCATTTCATCTTTCAGAATAACAAATTCATGCGGATACAGCGTATAAGGTAGTTCCAGTGGCTTGATTGGTAAAAAACGGTTAGAGTAAAATTCATCTATGATGGACGGGTGCACCTGTATTGCCGAGTATCCGGGATATAGCTCACTTAGATCGCCTGTTCTATCGGATAGGTAGTCTTCGGTCAGCAGTCCCAGTACATCTGCCTTGATCCTGACCAGCACGTCTTTACTGACCAAAACGACCGAACGTGGTTCAGGCTGCTCCTGCTCTTCCAGATGATAATTCAAGGCGACCGCCAAAATCCGGTTATCGTTCGAAACCTCCCCGAACATCTCCTGAACTTTCAAAAAACTTCGGTGGTTTAACTCAACCTTAAGCCTCCCACCTTGGGGAAGTGGAACGCCACTGTGCAGATGACCTACTTCTCTTAACCCGTCTAACAATCGCGATACATTGCGGGCATTCCGTCCAATCTCATCCGCGTTGCGTTTTTTGGAGTCGATTTCTTCCAGAACAACAGCTGGAATGACAACTTCATGTTCTTTGAAGGTAAAAATGGCTTTCGGATCATGCAGCAGCACATTCGTATCCAGCACAAAAATTTTCTTCATTAAATCCCCTCCAAAGCGGCGTGGACAATCTCGTGTTTCATACCTATACCTATTCACCGGGTACCCAATACTTGCTGATTCCCTGAAAAAAGAACCCCAAAGCAGATAAAGCCACGAAAAGTTGTAGTGAAGATAGCTCTGAGCCTGTACATTTTTAAAATTAGACACAAAAGGCCCAGTGATTGCTCACTGGACCTAGACTTGGTTCACTATAACTTTAGACATACCTCAACCCCCTTATGTTATATAAGAGTTTTACTCGCTGCGAGTATAACATAAGAGAGGAGAAAGATACATACTCAGGAATTGGAAGAAGCTGCAGTAGTGTCGCTTGCTTTTTTAGCTAATTCCTCTTGTAGCGCTTGTTTGGCCAAATCGAGCTGTTGCTCATCAATGTACACATACGGGCTACGCCACGTTCCTGCCACCGGATTGTATTTCACATTTTGCTTGGAAATATTCCAATAGGTTTGTACGATATTTTTCATTTGCTGTGACTCGATATCTGTCATCATATTCTTATCAACCGATTTAATAATTGCGCTAAACTTGGTCAAAGCGTTAAAGGATTGCATTTGGTCAATTAGGGAATGAAGCACCTGATTTTGTCGACGATTGCGATCAAAATCGTCAGATTCAGCTGTTCTTGGACGACAATTCGATTTGCGGTAGCGAACAAAATCAAGAGCCTGATCACCGTTCAAATGCTTGGCTCCAGCTGTCAGGTTAATATCGGTACCATCTGCACGGTCACGATAACACATGTTTTTATCAACCGTCACATCTACGCCACCCAAATTATCTACTACATCTCTAAAGCCCTGGAAGTTAATAACCGTCACATAATCGATATCAATGTTTAAATATTTGCCGATCATCTTCTTCATTTGTTCTTCAGCAACTTCACCAGATTCTTTCTCTCTAGCCTTAAACACCGGATAATACTCATTCAACTTGCGTGGTTTATATCCATCCATTTCTAGACGCGTATCGCGCGGTAAAGACACGATGGTAGACGATTTGGTATTGGGGTTTAATGTAGCTACCATAATAACGTCTGACAAATAAGTCGGATGATCAGGGCGGTAATCGGTTCCCAGCAATAAGATAGTCAAAGGCTTAGCTTCAGCCAATTGTGTTTTGGGTACTTCCTTGTTGATCCCCGTATCCAAAACTTCCTCTACCTGATTGTAAAGATAGTAGGTATAACCACCTGCTGCCAAAATACCTATAATGAGCAGAAACAAGACAAACTTCATAAACGATCTGAAAAAGCTTTTTTTCTTTTTCGTTTTTTTCGGTTTGGCGGATTTTTTCCCGCTTTGTGTCCGGGGAGGCAATCCGTTCGAAAGATTACTCATGCTTCAACACCTTTTCCTGCGTTTTGAGAAATATCGCTTTCTCCAAGTTTACAATCCTAAAACACAT
Source organism: Paenibacillus sp. OT2-17 (assembly GCF_009827695.1). Classification (NCBI taxonomy): domain Bacteria; kingdom Bacillati; phylum Bacillota; class Bacilli; order Caryophanales; family Paenibacillaceae; genus Paenibacillus; species Paenibacillus sp. OT2-17. The sequence goes on from NZ_WUDQ01000085.1 coordinate 6,798, forward strand.
ACAGCGGCGCATCCCGTTCCCGGGCGTCGCCGCTGTGGCCAAAGACCAATCCAATTAATTACGTATTTGCTTGTGCTGTTTTACGTTGTTTCTCCGCACGCTCGCGTTCACCTTTGTTCAAGATCTTTTTACGCAAACGGATGGCATTAGGCGTAATTTCGCAATACTCATCATCATTCAGATATTCGAGCGCCTGCTCCAGAGAGAAGATAACAGGTGTTTTCAGTTTAACTGTATCGTCTTTTGTTGCTGAACGAACGTTTGTCAATTGTTTTTCTTTACAAATGTTAACGACGATGTCGTTATCACGTGTGTGCTCCCCAACGATCATGCCCTCATAGATTTCAGTACCTGGCTCCAGGAACAAAATACCGCGATCTTCTACGCCCAGCATACCATAAAATGTAGAGCTGCCGTTTTCCGTTGACACGAGAACACCCTGATGACGTCCACCTACTTGACCGCCAACAAATGGTCCATAGCTGTCAAACGCATGGTTCATTACGCCGTAACCACGAGTCAAAGTCAGGAAGTTTGTAGTGTAACCGATCAGACCACGTGCAGGGATCAGGAATTCCAAGCGAACCTGTCCGGTGCCGTTATTAATCATGTTAACCATTTCGGCTTTACGGGAGCCCAAACTTTCCATAACCGCGCCCATGCTTTCTTCCGGAATATCAATGAGGAGACGTTCGATTGGCTCCATTTTCTTACCGTCAATTTCCTTGACGATAACTTCCGGTTTGGACACTTGCAGTTCGTAACCTTCACGACGCATGTTTTCAATCAGGATACCCAGATGCAACTCACCACGTCCGGATACAATAAAGGCGTCCGGGCTATCTGTTTCATCAACACGTAAGCTGACATCCGTTTCGAGTTCTTTCAGAAGACGCTCACGCAATTTACGGGATGTTACCCACTTACCATCGCGACCTGCGAATGGGCTGTTGTTAACCAGGAAGGTCATTTGCAGCGTTGGCTCATCAATCTTCAGTACAGGCAATGCTTCAGGATGATTTGGATCGGCAATGGTTTCACCGATGTTGATATCTTTAATTCCCGCAATCGCCACAATGTCACCAGCGCCCGCTTGGTCAGTTTCAATACGTTTCAGACCTTGGAAGCCGAACAGCTTCTCAATACGCGCTGATTTACTGCTACCATCACGCTGCATAACTGTGACTGCTTGCCCCTGCTTGATGATACCGCGGTTTACACGACCTACTGCAATTCGGCCAAGGTATTCGTTATAGTCCATCAGTGTTACGAGGAATTGAAGAGGCTCATCTACTTTCTCAGTTGGAGCCGGAATGTGCTCTACAACTGTTTCGTACAATGCTTGCATGTTATCGTCTTGCTTTTCAGCATCCATGCTGGATGTTCCGTTCAGCGCCGAAGCGTACACAACAGGGAATTCCAATTGCTCATCATTCGCACCCAGCTCAATGAACAAATCCAATACTTCGTCAATGACTTCTGCCGGACGAGCTGCAGGACGGTCAATTTTGTTCACTACAACGATAGGCGTCAGATTTTGTTCCAGCGCTTTACGCAGTACGAATTTCGTTTGCGGCATGCAACCTTCGTAAGCATCAACGACGAGCAAAACACCGTCAACCATTTTCATAATCCGTTCCACTTCGCCACCAAAGTCGGCGTGTCCCGGTGTATCTACAATGTTAATCAGGTAATCTTTGTAAGTGATTGCTGTATTTTTAGCCAAAATCGTAATACCGCGTTCACGCTCCAGATCGTTGGAGTCCATGGCGCGCTCCTGAACAGCCTCGTGTTCTCTAAATGTTCCGGACTGTTGAAGCAGCTTGTCGACAAGCGTCGTTTTTCCGTGGTCGACGTGGGCAATAATCGCAATATTGCGAATGTTTTCTCTTGCATGCATGGTTTGTATCCATATCCTTTCCGTATATCAAAATAGTGTCTCTATCCTGAAGCAGTGCTGATTCAAGGCTAACAATCGTTCTTTAGGCCCACTCCCTGCCAGCCTTCTATATGTTTCAGGCTTTGTACAGACAGCTTCTCTCTCCGATTCGCGTGAAAACCTTAAAATAAGCGTCAGAAATCTCCGACGCTCTTATCATATCCATTATATTATAGTTGAAATATGTCATAAAGCAAGACATTATTGCCTGTTCCGTAATTTACCGCCATAAAATCTCACAGCTTGTCGTTTTACCTTTTGCGTTTGCCACGGTTGTTTAGGACCAACCAGGTTCCAGCTCCGATCAGTAAAACTGCAATAACATATATGATGCCCGTTCTTAGCAGGGTAATGACCAATAAAAACACCGATATCAACCCCAATATCACGCCCCCTGTATAAACATTACGAGAAAGCGAAATATCATTAATGGCGTACTGCCATAATCCAATCGCCACACCTAGAAGTAGCAAAGGCCATAAATAGGCCATTAAATGCCAGCCCCAAATATTGCAGAGCAAAAATAAGAAGCCATAAACCGACAAAATCCCTGCCGGCAGCAACATAAAGGGTGAAACTTTACGCTTCATGTACATTGCATGCAGTACGATTCCAGGTATTAAAAACAGCAAAGGCCAAAAGTTTCGTCCCAAGAAGGAGAACGTCCCCAGTTTCCCCAACAAAATAATCAGTCCTACGGCAACAATGCCCACTCCGATCATACGCTCTTTTCCGGAATTCATCGTGGTCTCCTTTGTTTGCTGAATTTGTTTTTAGGTCTTTTAATGTGATTGTTTTTAAGTATATTTTAGCCGATGTTTTCCAAAAAAACTACGTTCAAATATGGCGAGCTCGTAACTGACGATATATTCCTACAATGACAACTGCTGCGGCCAAAAGTCCCGGTAACCATGCATGTATTAGCTCCCCCGCACCTGCTAACCACACACCCAATCGGGGATCACGGAGTAGCATTTCTCCTGCCGTAAAAGCCAGGATTGCAGATCCAAGCAAAACAAGTACAGGGAACCGATGAAGCCAGATCGCAATCACGTTGCTGCCCCAGACGACAATCGGAATGCTAATTGCAATACCAATGACGATAATGGCGATATCCCCATCTGCTAGGGCTGCAATAGCTAATACGTTATCTAGACTCATCACAAAGTCCGCTACCAGAATCACCTGTATAGCCTTCCATATGGTTGTTTCTGCTCTGACTCCCACATGATCCTCATTCTCATAAAGCAGCTTAAACGCAATCCATAACAGAAGTAGACCGCCTGCCGCCTGAATAAAGGGTATGCCCAGCAAAATGACAGCTACAAAAGTCAAAACACAGCGCAGGAGGACTGCACCGACTGCCCCCCACCATATAGCTTGACTCCGCTGCCTTGCAGGCAAGTTTTTGCTCGCCATGGCTATAACAACTGCATTATCACCGCTTAATACCAAATTAATCATTAATATTTTCAACAGCAAAATGATATGCTCCATGTGTACAAACACCCCCATCCTACTTGTATGCGAAATAGGACGAGGCTATGCTTATAAGCCTTGTCAAATAAGTCATCATTTATTAAAAATTGATGTCAAATTTGTTGAGTAAAGACCTTGAAATCAATAACAAACAGCAATATAATGAATCGTATTTCCGAAAAACGGGTATTAAAATAAACAACATACAATGATTTTAGGATGTTTAATCAGGGAGATGAGAACGATTGATATGTCCGGACTTCAGTTCTTTTGGCTACTGCTTAATGTGATATTTATTGACCTTCTGCTCGCAGGAGATAATGCGATTGTAATTGGACTTGCCGCCAGAAAGCTGCCTCCTGCCACGCAAAAAAAAGCGATACTGTACGGTACCGGTGGTGCCCTGCTCATTCGCATAGCAGCCACCATTGTGGTACTCTGGTTGCTTCAAGTACCGTGGTTGTTACTCATCGGGGGTGTCATGTTAGTCTGGATCGCGTATAAGTTACTCGTAGACCAGGAGGACCATACCGAAGTCAAAGCGGGAACAACGTTATGGGGTGCTATCCGCACGATTGTTGTAGCCGATGCGGCTATGGGTCTGGACAACGTGATTGCGGTTGCTGGCGCGGCCCAGCAGCATTTGCTACTTGTAGTGCTGGGCCTGTTAATTAGCGTACCGATCGTTGTATGGGGTAGCACTCTTTTTATCAAACTGATCAATAAATTTCCCTGGATTATCTATTTGGGATCGGCTGTTCTTGGTTATACAGCCTCTAATATGATTACTGAAGAACGTAAGCTGGAACCCTATTTTACCGAGCACCCTGCGCTGCGTATCTTGTTTATTGCCGCAGTTATGGCTGGTATTTTGCTCACAGGATATCTTCAAAATCGCAGAGCAGTATCCAGTCGAGAAAAAGCCGTCTAAAATGATTCAAAAACTGTTTTAACTAAAATAAAAAAGCAGACCCAAATTAGCTGGTGGGTCTGCCTTTTTATTTTAAAACCAATCTTCCTGTATAACTTCCTCTTTACGCCCCTCTATAGCTCCACCTGTCTCCAGGACAAGTGTCTCCGTTTCAGCCACAGCCTGTTCAATCAAGGCATTTAAATCCCGAATAGAGGCTTCAATCTTTTGAACAACCCACAAATTCGGATTGGTGGTTGGGGATTTGGGAACAAACAATGTGCAGCAATCCTCATATGGAAGGATGGATAGATCGTAGGTGCCAATTTGCTTTGCGATTTCCGTGATCTCCTGCTTATCCATCATTACGAGAGGTCGCAGCAATGGTAATTCTGTCGAACGGCCAATCACATTCATGCTGGATAACGTTTGACTAGCGACTTGCCCCAGACTGTCGCCCGTCACGAGTGCCAGTGCTCCTTCACGCTCAGCCAGCATCGTTGCAATTCGTAACATAGACCGTCTCATTAGCGTAATAATCAGATTATCCTGTCCAGTGCGCGTAAAGGCCGTCTGCACCTCTGTAAACGGCACAAGGTGGATTTTAATCCGACCCGCATAGCCTGCTAAGACCCTTGCCAATTCAATGACCTTTTCTTTCGCACGCTCACTTGTAAACGGATAGCTATAAAAATGCACACATTCAATTTCCAATCCTCTACGCATGGAAGACCACCCTGCTACCGGGCTGTCAATTCCACCAGACAGCAGCAGCATAGCTTTACCGTTCGTTCCTAACGGAAAGCCCCCTACAGCCATAATAACATCGCTGAATATATAGGCCGCCTGCTCTCTAACCTCCACACGTAACTCAATATCTGGTTGATGTACATCGACCCTCAACGCTTGAAACTCTCGCAAAACAGGAGAACCAATTAAATGGTTCATCTCTTGTGAAGAATGGGCAAATTCCTTCCACACTCTGCGGGCATTTACCTTGAAAGTCGTTCCCTCGTCCACATTCAGCTCACGCATCAAAGCTACAGCGGTCTCAATTATAGCACCAAGCTCGACAGGAGCCATTTTGACAGGACTTATTGTCGTGATGCCAAACACTTTTTGTAACACTTGAATGATCTGTTCATAAGGCTCTCCTCCGAGAACCACATAAATCCGTCCAAATTCCTTCCGCAAAGAAGCACCGGGAAACGGTTTGAGTAGCAGCTTCACGTGATTCAGTACTGCCTTTTCAAAACGAGTCCGATTCTTCCCTTTTAATGTAAATTCACCGAAGCGAAGTAACAGCATATCATAGTGCATTTTAACGTTTCCACCTTTCAAGGGATTCCAGCTTGGCTACAGCCTGTCGCAGTGCAAGTATAAGCTCATCGATATCCTGTTCCGTATGCTCATCACCGAAGCTGATACGAATGCCGCCAGACGCTTCCGCCTCATTGCATCCCATCGCCAGCAGCACCCGACTGGGTTCAGCCAATTTCGAAG
>NZ_WUDQ01000860.1:0-1094 GCF_009827695.1 Paenibacillus sp. OT2-17
CTTTTTCGACAACTCAGGACGAAGCGCCTGTGTATGGAAGGCGTTCTCTGTTTCAAAGTGAAAAAAATGGGTAAATACACACATGAAATTATATGAAACCTTGGTAAAATGAAATAGTAAGCGAAAAGGGGGACTTTTGTCTTGAATGCATTATACCAGCGATCCCCGAGATTAAGGCCGGCGCTCCGAGAGGAGAAGCTGGAGATTTTACGGCCTCCGGCTGAGCCGAGCAAGCCGTCTTTTTCAATTATATCTATACTTATTCCGTTAATGATGACGTTGGTGACTATAGGCTTTTACGTATATATGAGCAAAACAGGCAAGATGGGAAACAGTAACTATTTGATGTTCCAGATGGTCACTGTGGTCATGATGCTTACATCTTATACGATTCCTTTTTTCGTCTATTTAAATAATAAGAAGGAATACAAGCGCAATCTGGAGGAACGGGACCGGATGTACCGGGAACAGCTTCAAAAGCATCGTGAAGAACTTGAAATGAAACGCGAGGAGCAAATTCGCACACTATATGAAATTCACGGTGACCCGCAAATATGCACTCAAATCGTCAAAAACCGCAATAGTTCACTCTGGGAACGATCACCGGAGGATGAGGACTTTTTGCAGGTGCGTATTGGGACTGGACAAGTTCCCTTTCATATTAAATTGCAAATTCCACGTCCAGATGGTTATGACCGAGATCCTTTGTTGGGAGCTGCGGATGAGCTGGAAGAGGAATTTCGTCTGGTAGACGCTGCTTCCATTGCATTACCGCTGTTTCAATCCAAAGTGGTTGGATTGGTCGGCGACCGGGAGCATACCCTTGCTGCGTTAAGAGTCATTTTGGCACAGGTGACGGTTCGTCACTCGCCAGATGAAGTGAAAATTGCTTCCTTCTATGACGAGCGAGAGGAAAGTGAATGGACTTGGATGCGCTGGCTCCCACATGTGTGGGATGATGACCGCATCCAGAGAATGATGTCAGACCGCAGTAGCAGTGCACATCAATTAGCTGATTTTCTGTTTGCCAGACTGAACCGTCGTAAAAATAATCGCAATGATCGCCAGGACAAAGGAATGGAAGTCCCGTGTTA
>NZ_WUDQ01000861.1:0-1094 GCF_009827695.1 Paenibacillus sp. OT2-17
TTCATACAATAAGGTGAGCGTAGATCGTGCAGTATTTCAAGCTCTACCTTCTTCTGTGCATCCGTTAATTCAAAAGGCAAAGCCCTTACAAATTCACGAATCGTGGCGTTATCCACGGTATGTACCACCCCGTCCGCTCGACCACGATTTAGCGCCCGGAATGCCTGCATTTTCAGCTGAAATAAAAATAGCTCCTCATACACCATCCGCCGACGAGCCTCTTGCCCCTCGCGGTTGTCCTGAGGCTGGTGTATACCTGCAATAGCCTGCTTGCGCGGCATCATACTATATTTACGCACAAGCAACTCAGGCAATATTTCGGGGATCATTTCACCAAACTGCTGGAGTGTCTGGCTCATTGTTTTTCGCATCCAGCTTTGCGTAATCTTGCCGCCTATAGAGTACACCGGTTGAAGTGTCCCCGAGCGGGCTACTCCTTTATCAGGAAACTCAGAATCTGCAACAGTCATCTGCATCCGTTTGAGATCCCATTTACCAGTCACCACAATTTCACGACCTGAGGTTAGCTGCTCCTTCATGAAATGCCGATTAAACCACGTCGCGGTAAACATCCAATCCTCGGCCATCAATTTACAAGTCAACCTTGATTTGCGCCCGTAACGCTGAAGCACCGGAATGCCCATAATTTTGGCCTGTACTGTAATCTTATCTCCATCCTTCACTTCGCTTAGCGAGCGCAGTCGGTAATCTTCATACCGAAACGGATAATATTCCAGCATGTCCTGTACGTTAGAAATGCCAAAAGCGTGAAGCTCTCCCTCTTTGAGAGCACTCACGCCATGTATTTGTTTTAAAGGTATTTGATCCAATTGCAGCATATTACCTCTCATCTCCGGCCGGCCATACAAAAATGCCAATCGTTCCTGGCCCTACATGGGTCCCAATCACAGCGCCAAGTTCAGTATATATTCGATCTCCCAGCTCAAAATGCTCTGCCAGCTGAGCCACGAACGCTTCTGCCGCTGAGCGATCTGCCGTATGACCCACAGCAATATTAATTTTTTGGCCTTTTAAATCCCGCTCCAATAGTTCAATTATACGTGCTGTCGCTTTTTTATGCCCTCTCGCCTTAT
>NZ_WUDQ01000862.1:0-1093 GCF_009827695.1 Paenibacillus sp. OT2-17
GTAAAATGGCCCCATTTGAAGATAACCTGCACGATCAGAATGAGCAGAAAGGACAGACGGGGAAAGGAACAACGGAGTCTAAACATCAGGAACAGTCGATCAATCGAGATCATGCAGAGCAGTATCCGACAGAGCAGGAAAGCTTGTTTGACCGTTTTGAGATTGAGCAGACGGTAGATGCCATTCCCGTAGAGGATTTGAAGATGGAAAGGCAGGAGGAGAGAGACAAGGATGCAACCAAGCACACCTCTTCCAGTGAGAAAAAATATAATGGTGGCGTATAATCATCAACTAACTGGTAATATTTAAAAAGAAATCTCTTGACTTTAAGATATATGTAATGTATATTAAGTTACGAAAAGTAATTAATTTTTCTCAGGAGGTAACAAAATGGCTAAAGACTTCTTCACAGCTCTGAAAGACAGACGCTCCTATTATGGTATTAGCAAAGAACAGGTCATTTCTGACCAACGGATTCAAGAGATTGTAGAGGAAGCTGTCAAGTACACACCTACCTCTTTCAACTCCCAAACTTCACGCGCTGTAGTGCTGCTTGGAGAGCATCATGACAAACTATGGAATATTACAGAAGATATTTTGCGTGAGGTTGTAGGCAATGAGGAGCAATTCAAGTCTACTGCCGAGAAGATGAACGGTTTCCGCAGCGGATACGGAACAGTCTCGTTCTTTGAAGACAATAACGTGGTGGCTGGTCTGCAACAACAATTTGAAGCCTATGCGGACAATTTCCCGATCTGGTCCAACCAATCTAATGGTATGCTACAATTGGTTGTATGGACGGCTCTGGAGCAAGAAGGACTGGGCGCATCCCTTCAGCATTACAACCCATTGATTGATGAAAAAGTGAAAAACGAATGGAACATTCCTGAGCATTGGAAACTGATCGCTGAAATGCCATTTGGTAAACCGACATTCCAACCAGGTGAAAAAGAATTCCAGCCTGTTGAGGAACGAGTAAAAACATTTAAATAATTATAATTTTCACGATAAAATGACGATTCAGGCTCGACCTGGTAAAGCACTGTGGGTATCCACAGTGCTTTTTGTCATTCCATTTTTAAGGCATATAAGC
>NZ_WUDQ01000863.1:0-1083 GCF_009827695.1 Paenibacillus sp. OT2-17
TATTCTACCGCGGTGGGTTTGCTGAAATCGGTTCTTGCTCTCGTTTTGTTGCTAATTGCCAATTCGGTGACCAAGCGGGTGAATAATACATCCCTATTTTGAAGGAGGACGGCTGCATGCAGCTATTGCAACGCAGAACAGCAGGCGAAGCGATATTCGATTTCATGAACAACGTCTTCATGCTGATCATTTGTTTTGTCACGTTGTATCCCGTGTGGTATGTGCTGGTGAACTCCTTTAACGAAGGAGCAGACGCTATGCGGGGCGGCATTTACTGGTGGCCGAGGGTCTTCAGTCTGGGCAGCTATCAGGCCGTGTTTGCCAACAACGGTATTATGACCGCGATGGGGGTGACTATTGCCAAGACGCTTATCGGCACGATTGTTCATGTGTTTTTTACTGCCATGATTGCATATGCATATTCCCGTAGGGAGCTGATCGGGCGCAAGTTGTATATGCTGATTGGCACCATTACCCTGTTTTTCGGTGGGGGATTGATTCCAACCTATTTGCTGATACGTGATCTTGGACTGCTGGACAGCTTTTGGGTGTACATCATTCCTGCGATGTTCAGTTTTTTTGACCTTATTATTTTTATGGCTTTTTTCCGAGAACTGCCGGATGCACTGGAAGAGGCGGCGAAAATAGACGGTGCGAATGATTTTGGTATCTTTTGCCGGATCGTGCTTCCTGTATCTATGCCGGTAGTAGCGACGATTGCGTTGTTTCATGGGGTATACCAGTGGAACGATTATTTTACCGGAATGATTTATATTAATAATACGGATCTTCAGCCGATTCAAACGTATTTGTACCGGGTTGTTGCCCAATCTAGCTCTAATCAGATGATGGCTGCTGCACCGGGAATTGTTGCCCAGTCCGTCACTTCGCAATCGATCAAGCTGGCGACGATGGTCGTGACGACACTGCCTATTGTACTGGTATATCCTTTTCTGCAAAAATATTTCGTCAAGGGTCTGATGATCGGCTCGATCAAGGGTTAGCACATCATCCAAGGGGGAGATTTATAATGAACATTCGCAAATGGCAGAAGGGGCTGTTGGCCTCTGTTCTGCTGGTGGG
>NZ_WUDQ01000864.1:0-1083 GCF_009827695.1 Paenibacillus sp. OT2-17
CGTCGCCTTCCAGCCTATTTGCCCAAGTGCATCATAAAAAGCGTTACGGCGTGATTCATAGCGGGCTACCAGCTCGCCTACGCAGTTCTGCGAGGCCGTTAAGGCTGTCGCCGCCGCTGCCTGAATGCCGCCAAACAAGCTTACATAAATATGATCCTGCAGCAGATTAATCATCGAGATGATTTCGGCATTACCGAGCGCGAAACCAACACGCCAGCCCGCCATATTGTACGTTTTGGACAAGGTATAGAACTCAATCCCCACCTCTTTAGCACCCTCAGCCTGTAGGAAGCTTACCGGACGTTCGCCATCAAATCCAATAGCGCCATAGGCGAAATCACTGGCAACTACAATACCGTTACGTTGCGCGAATTCAACTGTATCCTCGTAAAAGGAAAGTGGAGCCGTTGCCGAGGTTGGATTATTCGGATAGTTAAGGAACATTAACTTGGCGCGGCGGCGGTCTTCTTCGGAAATGGCTTCATAATCGGGCAGAAAACGGTTCTCTTCTTTTAATGGGAGAAAAGACATTTCCGCTTTAGCCAAGGCTACACCAGACCAGTAGTCCGGGTAGCCGGGATCAGGGACGAGACACACATCCCCGGGATTGAGTAAGACTTGCGGCAGCTGAACCAAACCCGTTTTTCCGCCAAACAGGATGGCGACCTCGGTTTCAGGGTTGAGCGTCACACCGTAATCCTCCTGATAGCGCTGGGTAACGGCTTCCTTAAGAAAGCTGTAACCGCGAAATGGCGAATATTTATGATACAGCGGGTTATCCGCTGATTCCTGCAAAGCTTTTACAATATGAGAAGGAGTGGGCGTGTCGGGGTTCCCCTGTCCGAGATTAATGACATCATGCCCCGCCGCGATTTCACGGTTTACATTTTGTACAAGTGTGGCAAAAAATTGAGTGGGTAACTGTTTCATGACGTCAGCGGAGGGAATAGAAAAATGAGTCATCAATTCACACGACCTTTTGGAATAGTTTAAGAAATAATCTATCACGATTTTACCGAGTTGTATAGGGGGAATTAAGCTTGCATGGTTGCGTAATCCAGACTGATCGGGCTATGATGGGGG
>NZ_WUDQ01000865.1:0-1083 GCF_009827695.1 Paenibacillus sp. OT2-17
TTCTCAAGTGTTTCTCCTCCAGAGAGATCCGCGCCTGTTGGATCTACCACATATCCCAGTCGGATGGAAACGGGATATTCATATTTCCCCAATGGATCGGCAGCGGCAGTGTCCGAGATTGTTTTCGTTGGTCCCATTGGCGATTCCCGGACGTATGGGTTGCTGAAATATACTGTCACTGTAATTAAGCTGACGACAAGAACACATGCAGCCATCTTCTTAATCATCGCTTTCCCTTCTTTCGCCCGGATTATTGGTCATCTGGGAGAGTACGCTATTTATCCCCTCTGCCGAGCTGTCGATATTCGCTTGGCAGCAGACCTGTCAATTCGCGAAAAATTCGGCTGAAATATTTTTCATCCGTATAACCCACTCGCTCCGCAATCCAGAAAATCGTGTTGGTTGTATTCAATAAATACTCTTTAGACTTCTCTATTCGTATAAATCGGGAGTACTCATTAAAGGTTTTCCCCATCAAATCCTTGAAGCATTGACTGAAATAGCTTCGGCTGATGTTCAGTTGTTGGGACAGACCTGAAGCTGTAAAAGCTTGGTCCAAATTATTTTGCATGATCATAATCGCTTTTTTCACGGCGTCTACAATTTCTTGTGAATACGAAGTCTGTTCATCTGCCTTACGAATGCCCACAGAGGTCTGCTTGATCCAATCTTCTACCTCGTACCAGGATTGAAAAGAATGGATCATTGAGATTCTACCCAACGTAGTCTGAGCAAAAAGGTGATTCCATTCCATAACTATAGAGTATAGCAATCCCATCAGCTGGCCTTTATGCAGTCTTAGTGATTTGAACTGTTCAATCAGTTGGTTGTAATAACTGTCGTTGTAGGTCCATGGTGATAGGAACCAACTTTGCCTAATACGATCCATGTCTTCATCCTGCGGTTCTATTGGAAATGAGTCCTCCACATTCATCGAAACGGAAATGACAGGATCATAAGGATTGTATGCATAGAATAAGGACGTTTCTGTATAATTCATAATCCAGTTTTGGATTTGCGACCATGTTCGCTCTTGTACATCGGACATAACCAGCAAGGCGACTTGGGGAACTTGATCCAGGG
>NZ_WUDQ01000866.1:0-1077 GCF_009827695.1 Paenibacillus sp. OT2-17
GTCGGAAACACGGACCGTACACGTGTGTCCGGTATTCAACATGCCTTTGTACTAGGTATGAACGAAGGTGTGATGCCGGCTGTGTTCCATGAGGACGGTGTGCTGAATGAGCAGGAGCGTACGGCATTAAACGAACGAGGCGTAGAGCTGGCGCCGGATATGACAAGACGTCTGTTGGACGAACGTTTTCTCGCTTATACGGCCCTTACTTCAGCCGGTAAAAGCCTGTGGATGAGCTATGCAGTGACTGATGAAGAAGGGAAGTCGTTGCTGCCGTCTGAGTTAGTACGACATGTGCGGCACCTGTTTCCTAGTCTGGACGAGCGTCCACTGGCTGGATACCCTTTGCCTGGGGATGCTTGGACGACGCAATGGGAGTATGCTTCTCATCCGTCCGAGGCTTTACCGCAGCTCATTGCGCAATTACGGCATTGGCGGCGTGGCGGTGACATTTTATCCCCTTGGTGGGAGGTATATAACTGGTACGCAAGCCAGCAAGGGCGTGAGAAGGACAAGCTGCGTCAGCTGTTGACCTCACTTTTTTACGAGAACCATGCCGAAATGCAGAAGGAAACGAGCCGCCGTCTGTACGGCAGCAAGCTGCGTACCAGCGTATCTCGTATGGAACGTTTTGTGGCATGTCCATTTTCGCACTTTGCCTCTCACGGTCTTCGTTTGAAGGAACGTCAAATGTATCGCCTGAAGGCCCCGGATATCGGACAATTATTTCATGCAGCGCTTGGAGAGATGGCGATCAATTTGCGTAAACGCAATGTCAGCTGGGGCAGTCTCAGCACGGAGGAATGCCGCCAAGAGGCGGAAAGTACAGTGGAGCGTTTGGCTCCTCGTCTGCAAGGCGAGATTTTAATGAGCTCCAAGCGGTATGGCTACATTTTGCGTAAATTGAAAGACATCGTGAGCCGTGCCTCGTTGATTTTAGGTGAACATGCGCGAAGAGGTAGCTTTGAGCCGATTGGGCTGGAGTTAGACTTTGGGCCGGGTCAGCAGCTTCCTCCGTTAAGCTTCCGGTTAGATAACGGCGTTGTAATGGAAATTGTCGGACGGATTGATCGTGTA
>NZ_WUDQ01000867.1:0-1076 GCF_009827695.1 Paenibacillus sp. OT2-17
TTGTCCCTTAAGATCCAAGCCAGTTGATTGGCCTTTTCATTAAGTTCTCCGTAAGTCAAGTATTTATCTTCAAATACTACTGCTATGTTATCAGGCGTCTTTTCCACTTGTTCTTCAAATAGCTCTTGTATGGTCTTATCCTTAGGATATTCTACTTTTGTATCATTGAAGCCATAGATTATTTGCTGTTTTTCCTCCTGGGACAACATATTTATTTCCGACAACCTTTTAAACGGATTTGCGGTTATCTCTTCCAACACGTTAAGGTAATGAGCCGCCAACCTTTTTATAGTCTCTTTTTTGAAAAGCCGAGTACAATATTCAAAGCTAAAAGCCATACCATCTTCACGCTCTATTGCATCAATGGATAGGTCAAATTTTGATATTCTATACTCTAGCCCGTTATTAAAAGGTCTGAAGCTTATACCAGGTACTGCAAATTCTACCTTAGAGGCATTTTGCATGGTAAACATAGTATCAAACAGTGGGTTTCTGCTCATGTCCCTCTTCAAGTTAAGCTTCTCAACCAGTTCTTCAAATTGGTAATCCTGATTGTCATAAGCCCTTAGAGCGTTTTCTCTTACTTCATTCAAGAATTCTACAAAGGTACTATCTCCCTTGGGGTAATTTCTCATAGCCAAGGTATTTACAAACATACCAAGGATATCCTGCAGGTCTGAATGTGGCCTTCCGGCTATAGGGCTTCCAACGATTATGTCTTCCTGTCCGGTGTGCTTAGACAGCAATATGTTGTATGCCGCGAGCAGTGTCATGTAAAGCGTAGCCCCATTATCCCTTGCAAGCTTGTTTAATTTATTCGTAAGCTCACTGCCTGCTTCAAAGCTAAAAAAATCCCCTTCAAAGCTTTGTATTACAGGCCTTGGATAGTCTAGCGGCATATTCAGTACAGGTATTTCTCCCTGGAATGCTTGGAGCCAGTATTCCTCCTGGCTGCTAATTCCGCCCTCATCAAACAGTTTATTCTGCCATACAGCGTAGTCCTTGTACTGTATCCGAAGTGCTGGAGGGTTGTTTCCTTCATAAAGATCCATAAACTCACGAATCAGTATGTCCAT
>NZ_WUDQ01000868.1:0-1076 GCF_009827695.1 Paenibacillus sp. OT2-17
GATCAATGCCCTGATATAAATCCGGATTCGGCACTTTAATCGTTAGTGTGGCTCCACCCTCTTCGGCAAATTTCTCCATCATTTCTGCCTTCCAAGTAGGGTAGTAATCAAAGCTGGCTTCGTCACCATGTTCAAAACGACTACGTGTAATGGAATCATCCTCGAACTCTACCTGTACATATTTAGCGCCTGCTTCATAGGCTTTGCTGACAATCAGGCGTGTAAACTCAACAGTTTCCAGTGGTGCAGTTACCAAAAACACCTGTCCGGGCTGAATGTTAACCCCTACTCTTACGACCAGTTCTGCGTATTGCTCCAACAATGATTCAAACGTACTCATTTTTCCACGCTCCTGTTCCGTTTTGATTATATTGAATGATTTCATCACTACAGTACGGATTGCTTCTCCAGTTCACGCAGCTCCACTCTTCGTATTTTGCCCGAGCTAGTTTTAGGAAGCTCTTGAATAAACTCTATTTTTCGTGGATACTTATAAGGCGCCGTCCATGTTTTCACATGATGTTGCAGTTCCTTCACTAACGCCGGTGATCCTTCTACCCCAGCTTTGAGTACGACAAAAGCCTTTACAACATGTCCACGGATTTCGTCAGGGCTGGCTACGGCAGCACATTCCTGCACGGAGTCATGCTTCATAAGCGCTTCCTCTACTTCAAAAGGACCAATAGTATAGCCAGAACTGATAATGATATCATCACCACGTCCTTCGAACCAGAAATATCCATCCTCGTCTTTGCGAGCCCGGTCTCCTGTAACAAAATAATCTCCGTGGACACTAGCTAATTTGCGTTCTGGATCATGGTAATACGTATGGAATAATGCCGGCAGATCGGCACGCACTGCAATATCTCCCACTTGCCCCGGAGCCAGCGGAATGCCATCCTCGTCTACGACCTCAACGAGTCCCGGTGCAATGGATTTGCCCATCGAGCCTGTACGCAGAGGTGCATCCTTTAAATTACCAATAATTAATGTGCTCTCCGTTTGACCATAGCCGTCACGAATCGTAATGTTGAATTGCTCCTGAAACTTGTGAATGACCTCTTGATTGAGAGGCT
>NZ_WUDQ01000869.1:0-1072 GCF_009827695.1 Paenibacillus sp. OT2-17
GATGGGGATCATTATGCTGCTCACCTCGGGAACGAAACGGAGGGTGCGGCATGGTAAATAAAAACCGATTCGGGAATATTTATTTGGTGATTGTTTTTCTCGTGTTGTACGCACCTATTTTGTATTTGATGTACTATTCCTTCAACAGTGGCGGGACGATGCATGAGTTTGAAGGTTTTACACTTCAATATTACAAAGAGGTGTTTGCAGACACTCGCTTGATCATTATTGTCATTAACACCTTGGTGATTGCTCTGCTGTCGTCTGCGTTAGCTACGATTATTGGCATCATGGGTGCGCTGGCTATTCATCAGATGCAGAACCGTCGAGTCAAGAATACGCTGCTGTCGCTCAATAATGTATTGATCGTGAACCCGGACGTCATTATTGGCGCTTCCTTCCTCATTTTGTTCACGATGGTCGGGATTAAGCTGGGTTTCTACTCCGTTTTATTATCCCATATTGCATTTAGTGTGCCGATTGCGGTCATTATGATTTTGCCGCGGTTGCAGGAAATGAGTCCATCTCTGGTCGATGCCGCGCGTGATTTGGGTGCCAGCCGAATGGATGTGCTGACCAAGGTGATTCTACCCTTTATCAAGCCAGGGATTTATGCGGGCTTCTTTATGGCGTTAACATACTCGCTGGATGATTTTGCGGTGACCTTTTTTGTGACAGGTAGTGGCTATTCGACCTTATCGGTGGAAATATACTCACGTGCCCGTCAAGGGGTTTCCTTGTCCATCAATGCGCTATCCACGCTCATTTTCCTGTTTACTGTGCTGCTGGTGGTGGGTTACTACTTTATTATGCGCAAGGCGAATCGTAATGGTAAAAAAGAGCCTGCGGCAGAAATGGGGGTGCCTAGATGAAGTCACTTGTGCGCGTGTTTCTGTCCATCTTCATCATCTCGTTTGGGCTGATGGGGGTGGCCGCATGGCTTAATTCCAGTCAAGGCTACTCCGGTGGCAACACACTGACGGTGTACAACTGGGGAGACTACATTGATCCTGAGCTGTTGGAACGGTTTCAGAAGGAGACGGGGATTACTGTCATTTATCAGACCTTTGAC
>NZ_WUDQ01000086.1:0-12462 GCF_009827695.1 Paenibacillus sp. OT2-17
CGGGTGTCGATCTTACAAATGATTTGTCCCAAGCGAAAATATACTTGAGCGTGCTCGGGGATGAAGAACAAAAAAATTCTTCCCTGAAGGCATTGGACAAAGCGAACGGTTATCTTCGTTCTGAACTCGGCAAACGGATACGGCTGCGCCATATTCCTGAGTTGATTTTCAAAATTGACGAATCTATTGCTTACGGTAGTCGAATTGAAAAACTGCTGAGTGATATCGACAAGGATGAAAAATAAAACTTTTAGTTTGTCTGAAGGAACCATGAACTGAATGTAAAGGAGAAGGCAATGCATACCTATGAACAGGCGCTTCAACAAGCGAAGGAATTTATTCTGGAGCATGATGATTACCTGATCGTATCGCATGTACAGCCGGACGGAGACGCAGTCAGCTCCACCGTAACGGTGGGCTGGCTTCTCTCATGTCTGGGGAAGAAATTTACCATGCTAAATGAGGGACCTATTCCCAAGCGTATGGATTTTTTATGGCATGCCGATGAGATTATGGATATGAGCCAGCAACCGCTAGAACGGAAATACAACCGGATCATTTGTGTAGATTGTGCGGATTACCGTCGTGTTGGTTTGACAGAGCAGTTTTTTACGGAAGATGCCATTATCCTGAATATTGATCATCATCCAACGAATGATGCGTATGGTACAGTTAATGTGATTAAGTCGGATGCTGCGGCAACAGCAGAAATTCTTTTTGACCTACTGAAAGAGTTTGCAGTAACCTGGGATGTCGAAATAGCTACGGCTCTATATACAGGGTTGCTAACGGATACAGGAGGTTTCCGTTACTCCAACACTTCACCGAAAGTGATGTCTACTGTGTCACAGCTACTTGCTTACGGTGTAGATGGTCCATCTTTATCCGAGAAATTGCTCGAGGAAATGACTTTTCCACAAATGAAGGTGCTGACAAAAGCATTGCAAACGCTCACGATGTCGGAGGATGGAAAAGTTGCTTGGGTCGTAGTATCACCTGACGACATGACGGAATGTGGCGCTGTAAATGAGGACTTGGAAGGCATTGTGAATTATCCAAGAAATATTCGTGGAGTTGAGGTAGGCATTTTCTTTAAGGTTATTAATGATCAAGCGGTCAAGGCCAGCTTGAGGTCGGCAGGGAATGTTGATGTAGCTGCGCTGGCTCAATCATTTGGAGGCGGTGGACATGTACGTGCAGCTGGCTGCCGGCTAGAGGGTAAGCTGGGAGATATCATTGAGACAGTTGTAGGGCGGGTGAAGTCTGAGCTATGAACCCGATAAAGAAGGAACAGGCAACTTGGGAAGGCGTTCTACCTGTCTATAAACCTGCCGGATTTACCTCTCATGATGTGGTGGCCAAGGCTCGCCGTTTATTAGGTATGAAGCGAATCGGACACACTGGAACGCTTGATCCGCAAGTAACTGGTGTTTTGCCTTTGTGTCTGGGACGTGCCACCCGTGTGGTGGAATACATGCAAGAGCGGCCCAAAGAATATCGGGCTACACTGCGATTAGGAATTGCCACGGATACCGAAGACCTAACTGGGAAAATCACGGAAGAGAGTGAACGTCCAGTAGAGGTGACGGAAGTGGAAGTCAAAGCGGTTTTGAAACGTTTTGTTGGTACGATTTCCCAAGTGCCTCCAATGTTCTCCGCGCTAAAAGTGGATGGCAAACGTCTATATGAACTGGCTCGAGAAGGCAAAACCGTGGAACGCAAAAGTCGTGAAGTGAGCATTTACGAGTTGGAAATGACGGGATTCGCGGAGACGGGGGCGTATGTGGATATTTCTTTTCGTGCCTTATGCTCCAAAGGTACTTATATCCGTACACTATGTGTTGATATTGGCCGTGAATTAGGATATCCTGCAACGATGGTTAAGCTGGAGCGAACCATGTCTGCGGGAATTCCTGCGGAACGTTGTCTGACTTTCGAAGAGATAGAGCGTTTCGTAGCGGATGGTAGTCTTGGAGAGCGACTTATTACAACGGATCAGGCGATTGACTATATGCCTGAGCATATAGTGGCTGAAGCCAAGGTAACTGCGGCTCTGCAAGGCCAACGTCTGTCGCTGAATATGATTTCACCACCTGTGACGGACAACCAGCCCTTCCGTTTGTATAAAGAGGATAAAACGTTTTTAGGCATATATGGTCGGGATGAATCAGACGCGATCGCTCCCATTAAAGTTTTTTTACCTTGAATTGTGCTATAATTTTGACGAAGTTAGTCAAATGATGTGAAATGCAGGTGAATTAATAATGATTACCGTATCGTTATCTTATCCATTGAGTGATGAGCTTTTGCAGCAATGGGGACGTCCACAGGTCACGGCGATCGGTCAGTTTGATGGTCTTCATCTGGGACACGCAAGCGTGATACGTAAGGCCGTTGCGCTGGCTCGTGAACAGCAAGTGCCGGTATCTGTCATGACATTTCATCCTCACCCAAAGGAAGTCATGAAAAAAGGCGATTATGAAGGTTATTTAACACCGCTTGCGGACAAGCAGACTATTCTGGCTGATATGGGTGTGGACGTACTTTATATTTTGAGTTTTAACGAAGAATTTTCTAAGGTCAGCCCTGAGGCGTTTATAAGCGATGTGCTGCTTCCATTGCAAATTCGAACAGCGGTAGTAGGCTTTGATTTTCGGTTTGGCCACCGGGGAGCCGGGCATGAGGATACCCTCCGTAAGCTGGGAGGAGAGCTGATGTCTGTACACACCGTATCACCGTTCGAGCTGGATGGGGACAAGGTGAGCAGTTCTGGCATTCGCCGTGCTTTACAGAACGGGGATCTAGCACATGCCTCTCGCTGGTTGGGACGTCCTTATCGTATCCAAGGTACTGTAATGGATGGAGAGAAGCGCGGACGTACGATCGGTTTTCCGACCGCTAATCTCAAACTGGATGATACCTACGTGATTCCGATTAAGGGTGTATACGCTGTACGGGCGCTTGTAGGCGATCGTTGGATAAATGGTGTAATGAATGTAGGGGTTAAGCCTACTTTTCATGAAGGTGTGCTGAATCCGTCGTTTGAGGTACACCTATTTGATTTTAATCAGCAAATTTATGGGAATTCTGTGCTTGTGGAGCTTCACCATTACATCCGCCCTGAACGCAAATTCTCTTCGGTGGATGAGCTGATCAGCCAAATTGGCAATGACGCACAAACAGCTAAAAAGCTGTTAGGCTAATTTATTTACATAAGACAGGCGCTGTGTTATACTGACTTATGTTGTGTAAACAACGATGAACCTTAGCTTGGTTGTCCGCTTTCACCGGCGGCTACGAGGCTAATGGCGATTATAATGAAGGAGGTGAACAGGATGGCATTGACTCAAGAGCGTAAACAGCAATTGATCGAGGAGTACAAAACTCATGAATCCGATACAGGATCACCAGAGGTACAAATCGCTATCCTTACTGAAAACATCGTCAACTTGCAAAGTCACTTTCGTTCGCACAAGAAAGACCATCACTCCCGCCGCGGGTTGTTGAAAATGGTCGGTCAGCGTCGTAAACTTTTGGCTTACCTGAAGAAGACTGATGTTAAACGTTACAGTGCGTTGATCGAGCGTCTCGGACTGCGTCGTTAATTTTCAGACATGTAATGAGAAAAGAAGCCTGGTTGTTCACCGCTTGTCCCTGCTAAGGCGACGGCGGACAGCAGCCGGGTTCTTTTTTGAAATGAGGAATCTTTTTTTGAATTACATATCCTGATTTGTCTGCTAGCTTCTTATGAATAAGCCCTGCGCAGGAAATACTGGATATGTATAGAACTTTTACAATGAAATGAAATGGAGGGATACCATGGAGCAACGCGTAGAAATGCAGCTCGGCGGAAGAAAGCTGGTGCTGGAAACAGGACGTCTTGCGAAACAAGCCAATGCGGCAGTTAAAGTGAGCTACGGAGAAACAGTTGTGCTTTGTACCGTGACCGCTTCCCGTGAACCGAAAGATTTGGACTTTTTTCCCTTGACCGTAAACTATGAGGAAAGATTGTATGCTGTAGGGAAAATTCCTGGCGGATTTATTAAACGTGAAGGACGTCCGAGTCAAAAAGCGATTTTGTCCAGCCGTTTGACAGACCGTCCAATTCGCCCATTGTTCCCGGAAGGTTTCCGGAATGATGTACAGGTGTTGAACCTGGTTATGAGTGTCGATCAGGATTGCGAACCTGAAATTGCAGCAATGATCGGAACCTCGGCAGCACTTAGCATTTCGGATGTACCTTTTAATGGGCCAATCGGTGGAGTCGCTGTAGGACGTGTAGACGGGCAATTTGTGATTAACCCGGATATTGCACAGCAGAATGCAAGCGATCTGTACCTGGTTGTAGCCGGAACGAAAGATGCTATCATGATGGTAGAAGCCGAGGGCAATGAGATTCCAGAGGAAGTTATGCTGGAAGCTATTATGTTCGGTCATGATGAGATTAAGAACATTGTGGCAGTCATTGAACAATTGGTGCAAGTAGCAGGTAAAGAGAAAATGCAGGTTAAACTGCATGCTGTTGATGAAAAAGTGAACAGTGAAGTACGTGCTTATGCAGCTGAACGTTTAATGGAAGCTGTTAAAATTGCAGAAAAACACGCCCGTCAAGAGGCGATTGATGCAGTCAACGAAGAGACAGTTGCTCATTTTGAATCACAATACATAGAGACACCTGAGCTTTTGAGCGACGTGAGCGAAGTTCTCTATGATATCGTCAAGGAAGAAGTACGTCGTCTGATCACGCATGATAAAGTGCGTCCTGATGGTCGTAAGCTTGACGAAATTCGTCCGATTGAAAGCGACACTAGCATTTTGCCGCGTACTCATGGTTCGGGCTTATTTACACGCGGTCAAACGCAAGCACTTAGCATTTGTACACTTGGTGCATTGGGTGATGTACAAATTTTGGACGGTATTGATTTGGAAGAAACAAAACGCTTCATGCATCATTACAATTTCCCGCCATTCAGCGTAGGTGAGGCTCGTCCTTTGCGTGCGCCAGGCCGTCGTGAAATCGGACATGGTGCTCTTGGTGAACGTGCACTTTCCAAAGTAATTCCTTCCGAAACTGAATTTCCATACACCATCCGTTTGGTTTCCGAGGTACTGGAATCGAATGGTTCGACTTCACAAGCTAGTATTTGTGCAAGTACACTGGCTATGATGGATGCAGGTGTACCGATTAAAGCTCCGGTTGCAGGTGTAGCGATGGGATTAATCAAGGATGGAGACCATGTTTCCGTATTGACTGATATCCAAGGGATGGAAGACCACCTGGGCGATATGGACTTTAAAGTTGCTGGTACCGCGGAAGGCGTAACTGCCATTCAAATGGATATTAAAATTAACGGTATTGACCGCCAGATTTTACAGGATGCGCTCAAGCAAGCTAAAGAAGGACGCTTATTCATTCTTAGCAAAATGATGGAAGCGATCCAGAAGCCACGTGAGCAGTTGTCTCAGTATGCTCCAAAAATTATGACGATGCACATTAACCCGGACAAAATCCGTGATGTTATTGGAGCTGGTGGTAAAATCATCAACAAAATCATCGAAGAAACCGGCGTGAAAATCGATATTGAACAAGATGGTCGTGTGTTCATCGCTTCCACAAATCAAGAGATGAATGAAAAAGCACGTTCCATTATTGAGGGTATCGTAAAGGAAGTCGTGGTCGGTGAGATTTACATCGGTACAGTAAAACGGATTGAGAAATTCGGTGCATTTGTTGAAATTTTACCGGGCAAAGATGGTCTGGTTCATATTTCTCAACTGTCTACTGAACGTGTAGCCAAGGTTGAAGATGTAATTGCTATTGGGGATACAATTACGGTGAAAGTAACCGAAATTGATCAACAAGGTCGTGTCAATCTGTCCCGTAAGGCTGTTCTGACTGCAGAAGCACCTGCAAAATCCTAGGTACCTGCATGTTGCAGACTAGAAAGGCAGGAGTAGCTTTTCGTATTAACAGTACAAGGGATTTGAATAGCATTGTTTAAGCTTTTGGAAAGAGGCAGAGCTACGTTTCTGGCTCTTTTTTCATACATATGCACAAGCTGCGCCAAAGTAGGCTTCTAGAGGCTACTGCGTCATAGTTCTTGTCCTCCCCGCATACAATGTGGACAAACGGGCGGGAGGATGAAGGAATCATGAGTAGGGCAAAAAGAGCAGTGTGGGTGGTAGCCAGTTTAGCCATCACACTGGTAATCGGACAGTTTAGCGGGGTTCGTGACTTCGCTAATCAATTACGCAATGGAGACGCTACAGGAGTTGGGGAGCCTAAAGCTGAAACAACGATGGCGATGGCGGCTTTACCCGATAATGCGCTTATGCAGCGACTAAGAACAGAAGCAGCCCGTCAGCGGCGGGAACCAGTTGATGCCAAGATCGACAGGGTATGGAAGGGTATTCCAGGCTATAACGGACTGGAGGTGGATTTGGATGCTACCTATCGCAAAGCGATTGCATCTCCGGATCGACCCATTCAATATGTATATCGGCAATTGGCACCTAAAATACATTTAAATCAGCTTGGTAATGTTCCAATTTACAGGGGGAATCCCGAAAAGCCGATGGTATCCTTCATGATCAATGTAGCATGGGGGAATGAATTTATCCTGCCGATACTGAACACGCTGGATCAGGAAAAGGTCAAGGCTACATTTTTTCTTGATGGAAGTTGGCTGAAAAAAAATCCTGAACTCGCCAAGGAGATTCAAAAAAGAGGACATGAGCTTTCGAATCATGCTTACTCTCATCCGAATATGAGCCGTCTGAGTCGGGCCAGAGCCACACAAGAAATTGAAAAGACACAAGAGCTTCTTCAAGAAACTTTGGGCGTCAAAAATAACTGGTTTGCCCCTCCATCGGGCGATTTTAATCAGCAAACGGTGGATATAGCAGCAGAACGTGGGCTCAAAACAGTGTTGTGGACATTGGACACTGTAGATTGGAAACATCCGTCACCGGAATCGGTGATTAACAAAATCAGTAGTAAGGTTGAATCAGGCACACTGATATTAATGCACCCAACAGATTCCTCAGCGGCTGCTCTCAAAGGCATGATCCATGCCATTCGTAGTAAGGGACTTGTGCTCGGAACTGTCAGTCAGACACTTTCCCCTGATCGACAGCTACCTGCTCCGGTTGAGTGAACGTCTTTTTTCTGTTAGGATTGAACATTATGGCTAAGTATGCAATTCAGTTTAGGAGGGCCAATCGTGGAAAGAATTCAACTCAAAAACGGCCTAAGAGTGGTCATTGAAAAAATTCCAACCGTGCGTTCTGTTTCTTTCGGTATCTGGGTTAAAACCGGCTCCCGAAATGAAACGCCGGACAATAGCGGTATTTCTCATTTTATCGAACACATGCTTTTCAAAGGAACAGAGCGTTTTAACGCTAAGGAAATCGCTGAGCAATTCGATGCCATCGGAGGAAATGTTAATGCTTTCACTTCGAAGGAATATACATGCTATTATGCCAAGGTGTTGGATGAGCATCTACCGATCGCAGTTGATGTGCTGTCTGATATGTTTTTTAATTCCAAACTAGATCAGGAAGAATTGGCAAAAGAGAAGAATGTGATTTTGGAGGAAATCTCCATGTACGAGGATACACCGGATGATATGGTGCATGATCTTGTATCTCGCGCGGCCTATGGTGAACATCCACTGGCTTATCCGATTCTCGGAACCGAAGATCACCTGCTTGCTATGGATAGCTCACATCTCAGCCATTATATGAGGGAGCATTATACAATCGACAATACAGTTATCAGTGTGGCTGGTAATGTTGATGATCGCTTGGTAGAATTGTTGGAGCGACATTTTGGACATTTTGATAATCATGGAACCGTTTCGCTGCTGACAGTACCTGCGTTTAACGGTGAGCTGTTGTATCATGAGAAAGCAACGGAGCAAAATCATATTTGTTTATCCCTGCCTGGATTTGCAACGGGTGACGAACTCCAGTATGCTATGGTTTTGCTGAATAACGCGATCGGCGGCGGCATGAGTTCACGTTTGTTTCAAGAAATTCGGGAAAAGCGTGGACTGGCTTATTCGGTCTATTCCTATCATAGCTCCCATGCGGACAGTGGTATGTTCACGATCTATGCAGGTACGGCTCCTAAGCAAACAAAGGACGTGTTGGATTTGACGCTGGAGCTTTTACGAGATGTGGCTGTCAACGGTTTGGACGCTAATGAGCTTCGTAAAGGTAAGGAGCAATTAAAAGGAAGTTTGATTTTAAGCCTTGAAAGTACAGGTAGCCGGATGAATCGGCTTGGAAAAAATGAATTGATGCTTGGTCAGCATTATACGCTGGATCAAATGATCGAACATATCGAACAAGTGACGGCAAATGATGTGAATAAAGTGCTGGATCGGATGTTCTCGGAGCCGTTTGCCCTGTCGATGGTGGGAGCGAGTGATTCAGCGGTAAAGGATATGAGGAGGGACTATTTTGTTAACTTACGTGGAAATTAACAGACTCGCGGGCAATGAAGATATTGAGCTGCCCCGCAAAATGTCAGAGCTTGCATCAGGGTTTGACTTGTATGCAGCAGTACAGGAAAATCTGGTACTGGAACCCGGCAAACGTTGCCTCGTTCCAACTGGATTTGCAATAGCTATGCCAGCGGGATTGGAGGCACAAATCCGTCCACGAAGTGGACTGGCTCTTAAGCATGGTATTACTTGTCTCAATACACCGGGAACGATTGATGCGGATTATCGTGGGGAGATTAAGGTACTTCTTATTAATTTGGGCGAGGAATCGTTCACGATTACGCGCAATGAGCGAATTGCACAAATGGTATTTCAGGTTGTACCTGAGGTAGAGCTGAAACAAGTAGACCAATTATCTGAAACAGTGCGTGGTGCTGGAGGCTTTGGCCATACAGGACGCTGAGGTTATGGTTGGTTTGCGATGTACGAATGTCTATTTTGTAAAATCTTCAAATTTACTTGCTTAAGAGTAAGCATGCAAATAAGGTCGCCTCATAAAGGGGCGGCTTTTTTTTGTGTTTTTTCACCCCTCTCCGGGCACTCGCATAGACTAAAAGCATATCGTGTCTCGGAAAGGAGTGATCCGGATGCTAACAGGAATACGCATCGTTGTTTTGGGTGGCGATGCGAGGCAGCTTGAGGTAATCCGCAAATGTGTGGACATGGATGCTACCGTCAGTGTGGTCGGTTTTGACAAGCTTGAAGTACCACTCAAAGGAGTGACACTAGAACCAATGTCTGTCAAGCTGCTGGAATCGTCAGACGCACTGATTTTGCCGGTGGTGGGATGCGATGAGGAAGGCAACGTAAATGCACTTTTTGGAGCACAGAAGCTCCAGTTTCTGAATGAGCATGCTGCTGCTCTTCCACCGCATTGTGTTGTATATACAGGGATGGCGCGGACGTACTTAAAAGAAATTTGTACCAGACATGAGTTAAAGCTGGTAGAGCTGCTGGAGAGAGATGATGTGGCCATATACAACTCTATACCTACGGCCGAAGGCGCACTGATGATGGCCATTCAGCATACCGATTTTACGATTCACGGTGCAGATTGTATGGTTCTAGGCATGGGACGGACTGGATTTACCATGGCAAGGGCACTACAGGGGTTGGGAGCCAGAGTGAAGGTTGGAGTACGGCGGGCAGAGGATGCAGCGAGAGCCGTGGAAATGGGTTGGAAGCCTTTTATGACAAGGGATTTAGCGCAAGAGACAAAGGGAGTTGACTTGATTTTTAATACGATACCCTCTATGATTATCACAGCGCAAATCCTGTCTAAATTGCCATTGAGCACCGTGATTATAGATCTTGCTTCCGCCCCGGGCGGATGTGATTTCCGTTATGCGGAAAAGCGTGGAATCAAGGCTATGCTTGCCCCTGGTCTTCCCGGTATTGTTGCTCCCAAAACTGCTGGTGCCATTATAGCGAATACGCTGGTGCAGTTGTTAATGGAAGATAATCCTGATCGGGGGGATGCACAATGAGTTGGCAAGGGAAAACAGTAGGTTATGCAATTACAGGCTCACATTGCACATTTGAAGAGGTAATGCCTGTTATACAGCGCTTTGTTGATGAGGGTGCGAAGGTCATTCCTATTATATCCAATACAGTACTAACAACGGATACTCGCTTTGGTACTTCGCAAAGTTGGCAAAAACAGTTGAAAGATATAACAGGGAATGATATCATTTCTACAATTGTGGAGGCTGAGCCACTGGGTCCCTCCCAAATACTCGATGTGCTGGTGATTGCACCTTTGACGGGGAATTCAATGAGTAAGTTAGCGAATGCGATGACAGACAGTCCGGTTTTGATGGCTGCCAAGGCGCAATTGCGCAACGGTCGTCCACTTCTTTTAGCCATATCTACTAATGATGGACTGGGTCTAAATGCTGCCAATATCGCCAAATTACTCGTAGCCAAAAATATCTTTTTTGTGCCGTTCGGACAGGACAATCCAGTTAAAAAGCCGAACTCGCTTGTAGCTAACATGGAGTTGATTCCCGAGGCTGCTTATGAAGCATTGCAAGGTAAACAGCTTCAGCCGATGATTGTGGAACGCAAGACCCCATGAAGTACTATAGTTAACTGCTGAGCATCCCTCGCCTAGAAGATGATTCGATATTGTATCGAGTCTAATTTCTTGTTGGCGGTGGATGCTTTCAGAATAAAAAATGGTTTTTTAGTCGAGAAGGGGAGATACACCAGATGAGCAATAGAAAGTTTAATGTAGCTGTCGTTGGAGCAACAGGCGCTGTAGGAGAACAGATCGTAAATCTGCTGGAAAAACGGGATTTTCCTGTGGACAAAATCAAATTTCTTTCTTCGCCTCGTTCTGCCGGCACGTTAATTAGCTTTAAAGGTCAGCAAATTCCAGTAGAGATTGCTACCCCCGACAGCTTTGAAGGAATCGACATTGCTTTGTTTAGTGCAGGTGGAGACGTAAGTAAGGAATTGGCGCCGCATGCTGTTCGTCATGGGGCGGTTTGCATTGACAACACCAATGCATTCCGAATGGATCCGACAGCTCCTCTTGTAGTGCCTGAGGTGAATAGCGACAAAATTGCCGAGCATCAAGGAATTATTGCGAACCCGAACTGCTCCACCATTCAGATGGTAGCTGCTTTGAAACCATTATATGATCAGTATGGCATTTCTCGTATCATAGTATCCACATACCAGGCCGTTTCCGGGGCTGGAAGCCGAGCTATTGATGAATTGAATCGTCAAAGCGCAGCGATTCTTAACGGTGATGAAGTTCAGCCTGATCTGTTGCCAGTAGGCTCGTTGCCAGTAAAGCATCAGATTGCTTTCAATGCTATCCCGCAAATCGATAAATTCCAGGACAATGGTTATACACTGGAAGAAATGAAAATGGTACGTGAAACGAAAAAAATACTGGGTGACGAATCTGTGGACGTAACAGCAACGTGTGTACGTATTCCTGTTGTATACGGTCACTCGGAATCTGTATATGTAGAACTTAAAAAAGATTATGATTTAGAAGAAATCCGCAATCTGCTGGCTTCGGCACCGGGAGTAACGCTAGTGGACGATCCTGCTGCTCAGCTTTATCCACTGGCATCCGAAGCTGCTGGAAAACCTGACGTATTTGTGGGGCGTGTACGCCGTGATTTGGGCAATAGCCGTGGATTGAATTTGTGGGTTGTATCCGATAATCTGCTCAAAGGAGCGGCATGGAACGCGGTGCAAATCGCGGAAATTATTGCTGCAAACGCGGAGTAACGTTCCGATATGGGGGAAGAATAATGGGTATTTTGGTGCAAAAATTTGGGGGAACCTCGCTGTCCACACCTGAAGCACGTCAACTTGTGCTGGCACATGTGAAGCGGGAGCTGGAACAAAATCTTCAATTGGTTGTTGTTGTGTCGGCCATGGGGAGAAAAGGAGAGCCTTATGCCACCGACACGCTGCTGGATTGGGCGGCGTCTAACGGCGACAGTCTTCCGAAGCGCGAGCGGGATTTACTGCTGTGCTGTGGTGAAATCATTTCTGCTGCTACATTATGCAGCCTGATGGAGAAGGAAGGTATTCCTGCTACGGTGCTAACTGGGGCACAGGCGGGCTTTATTACGGATGATCAATACGGCAATGCTCGTATTTTGGATATAAAGCCAGACCGTGTTGTTGAAGAGTTGAACCAAGGCAGAGTTGTCATTGTGACAGGTTTTCAGGGACAAACAGCAGACGGTGATATGACCACCTTGGGTCGGGGCGGCAGCGATACGTCAGCTACTGCTCTGGGTGCTGCTCTACATGCGGATATGGTCGATATTTATACGGATGTGAATGGTATATTAACCGCCGATCCGCGCATTGTGGAAAATGCAAAGCCACTTACACATGTTAGCTATACGGAGATTTGCAATATGGCTCATCAGGGAGCAAAGGTTATCCATCCTCGTGCTGTTGAAATCGCCATGCAGGC
>NZ_WUDQ01000870.1:0-1068 GCF_009827695.1 Paenibacillus sp. OT2-17
TCAATATAAAAAATAAGTTATTTTTATATGGTCAGTGAAACTTGAATCTGCAAGCGGACACTTGATAAGAGTGATCCACTTGCAGATTTTACCACACAAAAAACATAATATATATTATGTAAACTTAATGATTCCTTACTAGAGAGGGACAAGATAAATCAGACATCCAAAGTTCATGTAAAACTTGGCTTCTAACCTTCAATCCAGCTTCATTATATAAAGCTCCTATATCAAACATCTGTAATGCAAAAAAGGCGTGTCCAAAGTTAAGGCACGCTCTTTTGTTGTTATTTTATTTGTTTGTAATACTCAATCCCGCACTCATCGAAATATAACTTTAGTTATCATTCAAGATGATAGGATTGTTTGTAGTTATATATAGCACCTTGCAAATTCGCTTCATTGCCTAATCTACTTTGTTCAATATCTGCACACACAAAATTATAGATAGAATCCTTATAAAGCTTTTCTAGCTCTTCCCTAATGGTAATAACCAATAAAGGATTTTCAGATATGCCTCCCCCAATTACAAACTTTTCAGGATCAAGTATGGATTGCAAATTAATGATTTGTGTTGCGATGTTCCTACAGTATTCTCGAAAAATCGTTTGGACCGTGCCATCACCTTCTTCAATGAACTTGAATATCTTTTCACCTGTCATAGAATCTGCAGGAAGGTCTTTGGCTTTCGCAACGGTTTTAGTTAAAACAAAACTACTCCCTTGCATACCAAGCAGATAATCATCATTGTCTGCATTTTCGTTGTTCGTTCTAATGAAGGAGAACTCTCCAGCTGATAAATGATGGCCCTTCAGCAATTTCCCTTGAGAGATGATTCCACCGCCCATCCCTGTTCCAACGACCAGAACGACACCATCGGTAATCCCTTGTAATGAACCACGCCATGCTTCTCCAAGAGCAGCACACTTTCCATCATTTTCAATCGCTACAGGTTTGTGAAACGCTTTCTTAAAAACGTCAAGCATATTTATATCATTTATATATCTTAATGAACCGCCATGCACCATGTGACCGCTTTCCGAATTCACAATACCTGGCATGCTGACG
>NZ_WUDQ01000871.1:0-1067 GCF_009827695.1 Paenibacillus sp. OT2-17
GTGGGGATACGCTGAGATTTCGCATTCCCGCGGAACGTGGAGATTTAACCTCGGTGCTTTATCGAATCGGAGATGTACTGCTGACAGAGTATGATGGCAATGATGTCATTTATGAGGTTGAAATTCAAAGAGGCGAGTACGAAAAGTACGGTCATGCACTCAGCGAGTTCACAGAAGGTTAACATCTAATGATGTTTTTGGGTCAATAAAATGAAAATGCTCATCGTTCAAAGTGAACAATAATATAACATGAATAGCTTAAGGCTGCGTAAGAGAGAGGGTCAAGAAGGTAAATGGTAGTTTTTAGTCCAGAAATTCAGAAAATTCAGGAAACTGCAGAACATAAAATACAAGAACGTATACAGCACATAGATCATATTGTAGATTCAAATCAGTGGAAGGTAATTCAGGCATTCCAGCGGAAGCAAGTGAGCGATTTTCACTTTGCGGGTTCTACGGGATATGCTTACAATGATCGGGGACGTGAGGTGCTGGAAGAAGTCTATGCGGATGTGTTCGGTGCGGAGGCAGCGTTGGTGCGTCCGCATTTTGCCTCGGGTACTCATACAATTGCCACTGCTTTATTTGGTGTGCTGCGTCCAGGGGATGAACTGTTGTACATTACTGGGAGACCTTATGATACCCTCCACAAAGTGATTGGTAAGCCCGGCGACGGAACAGGATCATTGCAGGATTTTGGTGTTACTTATGGAGAAACCGCACTGACAGCGGAAGGTAAAGTGGACTGGGAAGCGGTGGAGGCTGCGATCTATGCCAATACCAAAGTGATCGGTATTCAGCGTTCACGCGGTTATGATTGGAGAGCTTCGTTTAGTGTAGCAGATATTGAAGAAATGACAGCACGTGTGAAGGAAATAAAACCTGACGTCATTGTCTTTGTTGACAATTGCTACGGTGAATTTACCGAGAAGCTGGAACCTACTCAGGTAGGTGTCGATTTGATGGCAGGTTCGTTGATTAAAAATCCCGGTGGTGGCATTGCAGAAACGGGTGGATATATCTGCGGCAAACAAAAGTATGTAGAGCTAGCATCCTACCGATTAACT
>NZ_WUDQ01000872.1:0-1066 GCF_009827695.1 Paenibacillus sp. OT2-17
TTCGGGTCAACGTCATGTGAATGTGGCTGGGTTGGATTATACACTCCCGATGGGACAGGGGGCACTTATTTTTTTACAGGATTTTAAAGCGTGCTTTCATCCTCCGGTTAACGAACAATACAAATCATTTGCACTTGGCATTCCGATTTCGTTGTTTAATTATGCGGCTTCACAGTTAGCGGCTCGTCGGCAGGTAGCTATTGAATTTAATCAAATTCTTAAGGGAGCTGCATTCCATCACTTTAGTTTTGAACTGGATCACAGAAGTATAGTGATGATTGAACATTTGATCAAAGACTTGAAAAGTGTGCATAAATCGCCTTTGTTAATGGAAGCAGCAGCACTTGAGATTTTAAATCGATTTATGATTCAATTATTTGATTTAACACCTATGCCCGAAGGTTTGTCTAAAGAAGATGTTAGAAAGCTGCATATGGCTCGGGAGATACTTGAGTTCAGCATGATTGATCCACCCTCACTGATCACATTATCCAAAAAGGTTGGATTAAACGATTTTAAATTAAAAAAAGGATTCAAAGCCTGCTTTGGAACTACTGTATTTGAATATTTGCGCCAAATTCGTCTTGATTATGCGATGAAGCTGCTCCGAAGCCAAGAAAGCAATGTGACTGAAGCTGCGATGGCTGTAGGATATAGCAATGTGAGTGCATTTTCAGAGCAATTTTTCCGGGAATACGGAGTGAAGCCATCATCCTTAAAGAAGGTATTTTAAAATAAAATCCGTTTAACCGTAGAATAATCCGTATATAGGCAGTAGAGTGGTGCTGTGACTCGTATACTTCTGCATAGAGAGAATCTATAACAGAGGAGTGTGCGAGGATGAACAGAATAAAAGGGAGCATCTTTTTCAGTGTATTTGTGGCTATGCTAGGGCTCATGCTCATTGCTCCAATTATGCCGCCCCTTATTCGTGAGTTGGGATTAAGAGAAAGTCATTCTGGGTTAATTATATCGCTTGGCTCCATAACGATGGCCTTAATGGCCCCAATATGGGGAAATCTGAGTGATGCAAAGGGACGCAAGCCTGTGATTCTGCTTGGATTCA
>NZ_WUDQ01000873.1:0-1060 GCF_009827695.1 Paenibacillus sp. OT2-17
AGCGGTAAAACGCGCCCTCCTATGATGTTAAGGAGTTGAAAAAATGTCAGACCAAACACAATGGAACGACGTGACCATGCCACAATTGGCAGAATCGCTCGTATCGGCGACAATTGCCAAATGGCTCAAACAACCTGGTGAAACGGTAGAGCAATTCGAGCCGATTTGCGAGGTTATTACAGATAAAGTGAATGCAGAAATCCCATCCACATTGGACGGCATTATGGGTGATCTGTTGGCAGAGGAAGGTCAGACAGTAGCGGTAGGCGAGTTAATTTGCCGTATCCAGACGAAGTCGGCTGCACCTGCGGCGGCATCAGGAGCGACACCTGTTGCACCAGCATCTCAAAGTACCGTACAAACACAATCTCAGCAGAGTGCTGGATCGGACCAGTCCATGAGAGGACGTTTTTCCCCAGCGGTGCAAACCCTGGCTGCTGAGCATAATGTCGACTTAAGCCAAGTACCAGGCACGGGCATGGGGGGAAGAATTACCCGCAAAGACGTGCTGAATTATGTGCAGCAGGGCGGCTCTGCTCCCACTGGAGTATCTGGACAGCCGACTGCGACAACATCAGGACAAGGCTCTCCTTTTGCAGGAAGACAGCAGTCTGCCACTCAGCACAGCACACTGATTCAAAATATGGACCCTGCTATTCCGGTTCGTAACAGTGGGATTCATTTGACGGAGGCTCCAAAGGCTCCTGTGATCGAAGTTGAGGGTGGCAACAATAACAGATCCGAGTATTTTATTGATGTTACACCCATTCGAAGTGCAATTGCTCGCAATATGCGACAAAGCGTTTCCGAAATTCCACATGCATGGACGACGATTGAGGTGGATGTGACCAACCTGGTAATGCTCCGCAACAAGATCAAAAACGAGTTCAAGCAAAAAGAAGGCATCAATATTACGTATCTGGCTTTCCTCATGAAAGCAGTCGTGAATGCAATCAAGGAATATCCGATCATGAATTCGGTGTGGGCTGTGGACAAAATTATCGTCAAAAGAGATATCAATATTTCGCTAGCCGTGGGTACAGAGGACTCCGTTCTTACT
>NZ_WUDQ01000874.1:0-1054 GCF_009827695.1 Paenibacillus sp. OT2-17
GAACAACATGTCTTCCACGCTTTCATGCCGCTGCTCGCCTTCCCGCAATACATAGACTCCCAACCGAAAACACAAAAAACCGAACCTTTTTTCCATCGAGCGACAATATAGGGTGTAAGCTGCTTACTCAGGAGGGCCCTCTGAATGCAAAGTGAATCTATGTACCACGTGCTCACAAAAATGATCGAAGGAGATCAGCAGGCGTTTCACACGTTGTATGATGCCACCTATAAGGATGTCTACCGGACCGTCTCTTTTCTGGTGGATCATCCGCAGGATCGCGAAGATATTATGAATGAGATCTACATGCAAATGTGGACCTCGCGAATCGTCCTTTCCACTTCTGGCTGCACGGCTTGGTCATCCGACAAGTGCAAAGATTCCGGGTGAAAAGCTGGAGGAGATTCCGAATTTTCGAACGCATCCGTGTCTTTTCTCGGGAAGAGCATCATTGGGATCAGCCCACGGTGAGGACGGATGGGACAGATCCCGAGATATCGAGGGCCATGCACAAGCTGACCGATAAATAGCGAACGGTGATCATCCTCCGCTATTATCACGATTATACGCTGGAGGAGATTGCGACATTACTCGATATTCCGTTGGGTACAGTCAAGTCTAGATATCATGCCGGCCTACGGTCGCTTCGAAAACAATTGGGAAATCTCCCGTTGGAAAGGATGGATAAGAACAATGCCTATTGAAAGTCAAATCAGTGTAGCAAATAGGCTCGCTGATCGGCAAGTAGGGAGCGAACAGGACAAGAGTGGGGAAGCTGGCTCATAACCGCACAAATGTGCGGGTTTTTGTTAAATTAAAACGTAAACAATTGTACCAACTACAGATAGGGCCATCATCAATAGTGAAGTAATATGTTTTTGTGAACTTCGAATATATTTCCATTGGAAGATAGATCGAACACCGAACATTAGAATAAGTAATACGCCAATCCAAACATATTTATAAGGTTCTTTAACAAAAAAAGCTGACAAAATTACCACAATACCCCCAATCACAATGAACCACCTGTATGGGATAAAACCATCCGTATCTG
>NZ_WUDQ01000875.1:0-1044 GCF_009827695.1 Paenibacillus sp. OT2-17
AATTCAGCCGCCATTTCCGTCCGATGCACCGTTGAATAAGTGTCGTTCGTTCCCGTGCCAATGACGATCGGAATGTTTTTGTTCATGCTCTTCAAAACATCCTGCGTCACCTGAACCATTTGCTTCACTTCATCCCAGGATACGGTTGGCGACTCTCCTGTCGTACCGTTAACGACCAGACCCTGGATGTCATGGCCT
The DNA here is from genome assembly GCF_009827695.1 of Paenibacillus sp. OT2-17. Lineage (NCBI taxonomy): Bacteria > Bacillati > Bacillota > Bacilli > Caryophanales > Paenibacillaceae > Paenibacillus > Paenibacillus sp. OT2-17. The sequence goes on from NZ_WUDQ01000875.1 coordinate 199, forward strand.
GCAAGATAGGTAACATACTTCCGGTACGAATCGATGTCCAACTTATAGTCACGCGTAAAAGGTGTAATCAGCGGTATGAAAATCCCATGAATATGTTGTTCGTTCATCATCATCAGTTATCCCTTCCCGTTGAATTAAATCTAATGTAACATAGGAGACAGCATCAGAGTTATCTATAATAAACGATGATTCTAATCAAAATTTCCGATGGGGTGGCCAGATTGGATTTCATTTATCTTCAAACATTTCGGGAAGTTGCCATTCGTGAAAGCTTTACAAGAGCAGCAGAAGTGCTCGGTTACGCACAATCCAGCGTCACGACCCAGATTCAAAAGCTGGAGAAAACGTATCAAGTCAAATTGTTCGAGCGTTACAGCAATAACAAGATTCGTCTTACCTCCGCCGGGGAAGAGCTATTCAAGCTTGCCGGACAAATGCTGGAGCTTTTTGAGCAATCGAAAGAAAAATTGGCTAAGCAGGGTGGGGGCTCCATGACGATCGGTACTATGGATTCCATCGCTTCGTATTTTCTGCCGCCGTATATGCAGGCGACTCGCAAAGAATACCCTGATCTGAACATACGATTGCATACGGATCGCGAAGAGATGATTTTGCACCAGGTCAGGGAAGGGGAGGCCGATGTCGGGCTGATCCTCGCGGACGATTCAAGCAATCCAGCCTTGCAGTGGATTACGATTCGAGAAGAACCGCTTGTGCTGATTGTCCATCCAAACCATCCGCTTATCGCTAAAGAGCGAATCAGCCTGGATGATCTGGTAGATGCGGAGTGGATTATGCCCGAGCATACGTGCAACTACAGACAACTGTTGGAGAGAGTGCTTCGAG
>NZ_WUDQ01000876.1:0-1033 GCF_009827695.1 Paenibacillus sp. OT2-17
CGCATGCCACACGAATTGCTGTTTCACGTGCACTGGAGCGCTCCAGCACGTTACGAAGGTCCTTCAGGTTGTATTTCATTCCGCCATTCAAATCCGCATGACCCGGACGTGGCCGGTGAACCCGACGCTTGTCTTCATCACTGCCTTCAATAGGCTCAATATTCATAATGTTCTGCCAGTGCTTCCAATCGTTATTTTCCACAACCAGCGCAATCGGTGCACCTGTGGTATAGCCGTGACGTACGCCTCCGGCAATCTTCGCCGTATCTTTTTCAATCTGCATACGCCGACCCCGTCCATACCCTTTCTGACGACGGTGCAGCTGAAAATTCAATTCCTCAAAATCCAATTTTAAATTGCTCGGCATACCCTCTACAATGGCAGTTAGCTGGGGACCATGCGTTTCCCCCGCGGTTAAATAACGTAAACTCATGACGCGTTCCCCCTTTAAACTGTTAAACTGTGCATCGCTAAAATCTTTAACTGTGCTTCATTATAGTATACGCACCTTTCTTTGACAAGAAAAGCCACGTGTATGCAGATAAACAAAAACACGCCTCTTGCCAAAGGGGCTAAAGGACGTGCTTTGCTGATAAGCCAACCATCAATTACTCAAGGATATAAATAAGTTCCTACAAACTTTGGATGATATATGCAGGCTTATGCTTTTTTGCGATAAAAAAAGGTTTCCGTCGATTCCAGACCATATTGGTTAGGAGAAAAGATTTGCTCTGTACTACCGACAAATAACACACCGCCGGGACGAAGACTGGCTGCAAACTTTTGATACAACGTATGTTTTGCCTCTTCTGTAAAATAAATCATTACATTTCGACAGATAATGAGATCATAACCATCCTCAAACCGATCCAGCAGCAAGTTTTGCTTTTGAAATTTCACGGCTTGTTTCAAACGGTCATCAATTCGATACATCGCACCATCCGGCTTAAAATATTTGCTAGCCACCTGCTCAGGTACATCCTTGAGCGAACGCTCCAAATATTTGCCTTCCTTGGCTTTTGCCAATGCACCG
>NZ_WUDQ01000877.1:0-1032 GCF_009827695.1 Paenibacillus sp. OT2-17
TCTTGAAGGACTGGGAAACCGTACCTAAAGCTTAATTCGCCAGTCATGGCAAACGATATTGCATTAACCCAAACAGCCCGTATTTTACGGGCTGTTTTTATATTTTGGCTTTAGTGATGGCAGAATTAAAAACGCCGAACAACTTTTTTTGACAAAATAACTTGTTGTTCATATAATTGTTATAACAACTAATTGATTTCAAAGTAATTTATGTACGGGAAACAGAAAGGAGTACCTTATGAATAACTTGCCTCCCGATTGTTCCATTGGGATGTTGCTCGGGATTACTCACCGCAAAATGAGTCAGCAGCTCTTGCAGCGTCTCAAGCCTTATGATATTTCCCCAGAGCAATGGTCGGTTCTGTACCAAATCTATCAGGCTGAGGGTTTAAATCAGAAAGAAATTGCAGCTAAGGCCGTGAAGGACCAGCCGACCACGACTCGAATTATTGATTTATTAGACAAGAAGGGCTGGGTACGGCGTGTGAATAGCCCTCAGGATCGTCGAGCCTATTTACTTCATTTGACTGAAGCAGGCCGACAGCTTGTAAAAGAGATTCTTCCTATTGAATATGATGCCAATCACGATTTTGTAAGAAGAATTTCCTCAGCCGATCTGGAGCAATTCCGCCAGACTCTTTTACAAATTCACGCCAACATGACCGAATCAGAAAAACAAGGAGATAACGATTAATATGCAACAAAGCAAGCAACCTCTTTGGACCAAGGAATTTATTGTTCTTACGGTTTCCAATTTATTTTTGTTTTTGGAATTACAGATGATTCTATCCTCTATTCCTTCTTATGTGAAAAATACATTCCACGCTAGTTCCGTTCAGGTTAGTCTCGTTACCACTTTATTTGCTTTAAGTGCGATTGCGGCACGGCTCTTTTCCGCCCGTATGCTGGAAAAAGGGCATCGCAGCACTCTGATCTTCGTGGGGCTGCTGTTTGCATTGGCAGGAACGCTGGGGTACAGTGTTTCGCCGACGATTACAGTGCTGCTGCTCATGCGGATGTTATTCGGGATCG
>NZ_WUDQ01000878.1:0-1023 GCF_009827695.1 Paenibacillus sp. OT2-17
TGCCAAGGTACAAATTCCGAATCTGCTGGACATGGCTGATGAATGGTCCAAAGATACGAAAACCAAGCCTAACAATAAACAGGAATTTATTGATATCGTAAATGACTATGGACGCTCATTACCAGGCAACTATACGTATAATGCAGAATGGTATGATATTTTCTTCACGGATATTCAGCCTGTACTGGACGGCAAAATTACGGCGGCAGATTATCTGAAGCAAGAACAACCGAAAATGCAGAAACTGCTGGATAAAGCGGTGGAGCAAGAGAAAAAATCACAGAAATAATGCGTAAATAGAGGAAAAAAGGATGATGTTAGTGGCTAAATATCATGCTGCTAACATCATCTTCATTCCAAATTAGAAACAGAGGTGAGCCCTGTGATAACCAAATCTAATCTCTACCGCAAAGAGAAGATATATGGATACTTATTTATTCTTCCACCTATTCTCGGTCTGCTAATCTTTACGTTATTCCCGTTTGTCTATTCGTTATACGGCTCTTTTACAGACTGGGACGGATTGGGACAAATGAATTTTATTGGTTTCGACAATTTTAAAGATTTATTTAGCGATGAGCTCTTTTATAAATCGATGTACAATACTCTTTTCTTAATGCTGGGTATTCCAATCGGTCTTGTACTAGCTTTACTGCTGGCACTAGGTTTGAATCGCAAGATTCCAGGTACGACAACATTTCGTGTGATTTACTATATCCCGGTTATTTCTTCGTTGGCTGCCGTTTCTATTATGTGGAACTGGGCATACAACGGAGACTATGGTTTGGTGAACCAATTCCTCGAAATATTCGGTATTAAGGGTCCTAACTGGCTGATGGATAAGGATACGGTTAAACCGGCCTTGATTCTCATGACCGTCTGGAAGGGTCTCGGCTATACGATGCTGCTATATTTGGCAGCCCTGCAAAGCGTGTCTCGCTCTTATTATGAAGCAGCAGAGCTAGATGGAGCTAGCGGATTCCAGATGTTCCGCAATATTACATGGCCAATGGTGAAACCAGT
>NZ_WUDQ01000879.1:0-1023 GCF_009827695.1 Paenibacillus sp. OT2-17
AGCACTCGCCCGAGCATTTGCAAGAAAGAACATCGATGTGACTGTCGCCAGCCGGCGCCCTCCCGTGACGTTGATGCAGCAGGCACGAGCGATCGGCCCCACCGTTGTCCCTAGGACGCTGCAGGATGCAATCGCGTCCGACACGATCTTCCTGGCGGTTCCGTTTTGGGAACATCGCGAAGTCGCGAAGCAGATCACAACCTGGCAGGGCAAGACGATCATCGACGCGACAAATACAAATGCTCCCGTTGAAGACCTGGATGGTCAGCCGTCGTCCGCAGTTGTCGCCAAAGCGTTTACCGGCGCCAGGTTCGTAAAGGGCTTTAACCATCTGCCCGCTGCCGTTCTGGCCGCTGATCCGAGCGTGAATGGCGGCAGCCGCGTCGTGTTTTTGTCAAGCGACGACGAAAATGCGGTGGCGCCGGTCGCGGTTCTGGCCGAACAACTCGGTTTCGCGCCGATTGCGCTAGGACCGCTCAAGGATGGCGGCTCGCTCGTCCAGGCCAGGGGCAATACCTGGGCTGAACTGATCTTCCAGGATCTCGTCAAGTTCAAATAGCGGCGCGTCACAACAAAGTCACAGCCGCTACGCGCATAGCCAAACGCGTGCTGGTGATCTGACCGAGATTCAGTTAGTGCTTCTGCGCGGGTGCATCATGGCCGCTAGACTCGCCGGATACCACTCGAAATATGTATCATGTAATAATGCTTAACGATTGTTCGTTCAACATAAAGGACTATTCAATGACAATAGGTGCATAAAAAGGCGTGCCATTAAACCAATGTCATTAAGTTAAGGCGCAAGGCTAAAAATCAAGAAAAAGAGCAGGTTATCGAAAAGATAGCCCGCTCTTTTTTTGGTGTCTATTTTGGTACAGCCTCTTGGATCAGCCAAAAGATCAGTGCTTGACAGCAAGCCGGTCCTTATACTTGTTCACCCACTCGTGAGGGCTTCGAGGCTACGTTTACCCGCTGGGACATTACCACTCCAGATCAAGACCTCCATATCGATCCTCCAATAGA
>NZ_WUDQ01000087.1:0-12311 GCF_009827695.1 Paenibacillus sp. OT2-17
CCGTAGCTGATCTCCTGTTGACCGGAAATGAGAGCGATCTGCTCAGGGTTTCGGCTTGCTTGATCCTCGAAATATTGATGTAACAGCTTTACGGACCCCGGACCCATGTCTGTCTGATTGTAATCATGGACAAGTGTCTTCCATTCCGCCTCGTTCACCGATTCCGAAGCCGCTATGGCAAGCTCACTCACCCAGTCCTCTTCCTTGTGGACGCTTGCTGACTCAAGTATTTCCTCTCTGTCCCGCTGATTCGGGTCAACTGCCACCTTTTCTATCCGAAGCTCTCCAATCTTTTGCTGTGGATTGACAAGGACAGTGTGTAAGATTTGAAGGAATTCCCGGCTCAAGCGTTCCACCGTCTCCCCGGTAAAGAGATCTACATCGTATTGAAGGATACATTCGATACGCTCGTCGGTCATAGCTGCGGTAAATGTTAAATCGAATTGTGCTCCTGTATACTCCGCTTCATCACATGGAGTCAGTTTCAGGCCGGGTAATTCTACGATGGTACGGGAAGATTCGTTCAATAATGCAAACATGGTATCGAACAGCGGATTGCGGCTTGTTTTGCCAGCCAAATTCAACTTCTCAACCAGTTGCTCAAATGGATAGTCCTGATGCTCAAAAGCCTGGAGAGAGCGTTCCTTTACCTGCATTAAAAATTCGTGCACTGTCATGTCCTTCTTCGGCGTGTTGCGAAGGGCCAACGTATTGACGAACATGCCGACAAGAGGACTCAGGCTCGCATGAGTTCTGCCGGATACCGGAATGCCGACGATAACATCTTCCTGCCCACTGGCTTTGGCCAGCAATAGGTTATAGGCCGCCAGTAGAACCATAAATACCGTGACATTTTGTTGCAGGGCAAAGCGTTTTAACTTCCACGTCCATTCCTGATCCAGCTCAAAATGAACGGCTTGCCCTTCACCTCTTCTCACATCGGGACGTGCATAATCCGTAGGCAATTCCAGCTCTGTAATTTCCCCTTGAAAAAGCTCCAGCCAAAACTGCTCCTGCTGACGGAATTCCACACTGTTCAAAAACTCACGCTGCCACACGGCATAGTCTTTATACTGGATCGTCAATTCCGGTAAGTTCATGCCCCCGTATAAACGAGCAAATTCCTCGACGATTATCTCCTGGGAAAGACCGTCCGTAATAATATGATGCATATCAATGAACAGCAAATGACGGTTGGCAGGCTGATGAATAACCTGAACGCGGAACAATAGCTTTTGCCGGAGATTAAAGGGCTTGATTAATCCGTCCTGTTCCACTAATATTCCACGTTCACGGCCCGATTGAATTTCTTCTATCCAGGTCGCTAACCCTTGAACCGTCCCTGCCCGGAAGAAATCGCGCAGTGTCAGATTTACATTCCATTCCTTGTTAATAAGGTAGACCAGCTTGGTTGCCAGCAAGGATTGACCGCCCAGCAGGAAGAAGTCATCCTGTGTGCCAATCTGCTCCCGGTGCAGGATTTCCGACCAAAGCTCAACCAAGCGCTCTTCCAGGGGTGAAGCTGGCTGCACATAGGCCGTACCGACCTTGATACTTTCATTAACTTGCGGTAAAGCATGACGGTCGATTTTTCCGTGATGTGTTAACGGGATCTCATCGACTCGAACAAAGTAAGACGGAATCATATATTCAGGCAAGGTTACCGACAGATGGGTCTTCAGTTCTACCACCGACAATTCCTGATCTGTAACGATATAGGCGCATAGCTCATGCATACCAGGCTGGACTTCCTGAACCAACACCACTCCATCCTGTATACGCGGGTGCTGGAGCAACGATTTTTCAACCTCGCCCGGCTCGATGCGGTAACCCCGCACTTTAACCTGCTGATCGACTCTTCCTAAAAATTGAATTTGCCCATCTTCAAGATATCTGCCCAGATCACCCGTTTTGTACATCCGCTCGCCCGGTATCCACGGATTTGCTACAAACTGCTGCTGCGTCAGTTCGGGGCGGTTCATATAGCCGCGTGCAACTCCCCAGCCTGAAATGCATATTTCACCGGGTACCCCGATAGGCATAACATCCGTACCCCTGCGATTCATGATGTATACCTCAGCATTGGCTACAGGCCGTCCGACAGGCAATGGATGGACAGCTGGAATATCCGGCACACAATAATAGGTAGCACAGACGGTCGCTTCTGTTGGTCCGTACGTATTGTAGACCTTTGCCGAGCGCAACAACTGGGTGACATATTCACTTTTCAGCACATCCCCTCCGCTAATATAAGTGCGAATATGCGGGAAAGGGGGCAGTTGATTCAGCTCATTTAAAATAAACGGCGAGGCGCTGACCACGGTCACTTGCTGCTGGCGAATGAATTGGTTCAGCAATTGGATGTCCTTCAGTTCATCCCGTGAAACCATAGCCAGCGTTCCCCCTGCTGCCAATGTAGGGTATATTTCCTCCACGGATGCATCAAAGGTAATGGCTGCCTGCTGGAGCACTACGTCCTCAGCCGTTAGATGGAACTCATGCTGGAAAGCCGTGATGTAATTCGTTACATTTCTATGCTCAACCATGACTCCTTTGGGCTTACCGGATGATCCTGACGTGTACAAAATATAAGCCAAATGGTGAGATGCCACAGACTCCTTGCCTGCAAGTGCAAAAGCTAGATTATCAGCATCTACGCTGTACAAGGCCGGATCACTTACATCCATGACGGACCCTGTAAAACGAAGCGTGTCGATGCTGACGGTGTCCGTAGAAGTTAGGAGCAGAGACACGCCGCTGTCCTCCAGCATGTAGGCCACCCGCTCCGTCGGATGTTCCGGGTCCATAGGGACATAGGCTGCTCCTACTTTGAGTACGGCAAGCATGCTGGTCAGCATATCTAGCGAACGGGGGACCAGGATACCGACAGCTTGGTCCGGTACCAAATGATAAGTTAGCAAGTGCCGGGCAAGCTGATTAGCTCTGATATTCAATTGGCTGTAAGTCAGCGAATGCTCTCCGTAGACGGCAGCAATCCGCTCAGGTTGCTGTTCTGCCTGTTCTTCAAACCACTGGTGAACCAGCTTTTCCTGTGGGTAATTCACCCGGGTTTCATTCCACTCGTACAGGGTTCGCTGCTGTTCTTCCGCCTGATTCATGGAAATGAGGCCAATCGGCCGCGAAGCATCAGCACAAACTTCTTGTAAAAGATTCTTGTAATAGCTCGCAAGCCGACGTATGGTCTCTCCCTTGAACAGTTGGGTCGCATACTCAAAGTGAAAACGCAGCTTGCCTTCATTTTCAACCCATATGACTGTCAGATCGACTTGGACAGCCTCCATCTTAGCTTCCAACGGAGTAAAGCGAAGCCCGTTGATGCTCATCGGCTCCCCCCGAAAGTTCTGGGAAATAAACTGAACATCAAAAAGTGGGTTCCGGCTCCGGTCTCTCGGTACGTCAAGCTGATTCAGCAGCATTTCAAAGGGATAATCCTCATGCTTATAGGCTTCAAGCGCGTGCTTCTTAACCTCCTGCAAATATGCTGCGAAAGGCTTATCTTCGGCTGGCGCAGTTCGCAGGGCCAGCGTATTGATGAACAGCCCAATCATGTGCTGAACCTCTTCCGACTGGCGACCTGCGCTTGGAATGCCAATAATGATCTCTTCCTGATTCGCATATTTGGCCAATAAAGTACTATAGACAGCGTACAGAAGCATAAAGAGCGTAACCCCATGCTGTACCGCTGTTTTTTTAGCCAAAGCTGTTAATTCCTCATTCAGATCAAATGTATAGACATCCCCGGCATTGCTCATTTGCGCTGCCCGCGGCTCATCTGTAGGCAAATCAAGTACAGGCAGCGTCCCCTTAAATACGTCCAGCCAGTATGCCTCCTGCTTTTTCATTTCGGCACTGTCCAGACGCTGATTTTGCCACAATGTAAAATCAGTATATTGCATAGGCAGTTGCGGTAGATCCTGTCCAGAATAGCCCTGTATCATTTCACTTAATAAAATACCAATCGAGGCTCCATCGGCTGCAATATGGTCAACATCGCACAGAAAGAGGTGGGAATCGTCCTTCAGCCGGATCAGCTTCGCCTTTAACAGCGGCGCACGATTCAGGTCAAAAGGACGGATAAATTCATCCACATACGCTTCGAGTTCGCGCCCGTCCCCTTCGCTATATTCCAGCGAAAAATCCACCTCCGGGTACACTCTCTGTACCAGTTCGTTATCCCGCAACTCAAAAGCGGTGCGCAGCGAGCTATGACGACGAATTACCGCATATATGGCTTTCTCCAACCGATGATGATCCAGATTACCAGTGATGGTCATCGCACTGCATAGATTGTTCAAGGTGCTATGTCCTGCCATTTGACGCATCATATAAAATCGACGTTGCGTCGAGGAAGCTGGGTACACCTCACGTTGTTCCACCGGATGAATGATCAGATTTTTGTCAGCTGATTGGGGTGCAGGCAGCTCCGTTTCCGTCAGAAGAGGTTGCTTCGCTTCTCCATCCGTATACAGGGCTAATTCGCTGACCGTCATATAGTTGAAGATATCGCTCATATCCACTTTTTTGGACAAGCTTTGATTCATCTGTCCCACCATTTTACTAGCAATCAGGGAGTCTCCTCCCAGCTCATAAAAACTGTCATAGATGTTCAGCTCATCAAGCCCCAGCACTTCCGCCCATATGCTTGCGATCACCTTTTCAGATGAGCTATATTGTTCTGTTGCCCGACCACGCAACTGCACAGGACGGCGCACGGCAGCAGATGACGTGACCGCATGGTCATGCAGAAGCCGACGATGACGGTCCAGAATAGCCCGCATTTCATGAGAAAATCCGAAAGGAATGGCAGCGGAATCCAGCGCGGCCACCTGAGCGTAATTCAAGCCACCCACAATGACACGGGGAACGGGATGAAGCAATAATTGTTCAAGAGCGGCCAGTCCCTCTTGTGTGGACAGAGCCTGAAATAAGCTCTCTTGGAAATCAACCTCATGCTCAAAAGCCATCCCAACTTCCTGCCAAGGAGCCCAGTTGATGGCAAGCGTACGTCGGCCGGAGTGATTCCGCCACTCGGCAAAGGCATCCAGATAGGCGTTGGCTGCCGTGTAGTCGCTTTGGCCTGGTCCACCCATCAGTGAAGTCACAGATGAAAAAAGAATAAAAAAGTCCAGTGTATCCGCAGTGGTGATTCGGTCAAGCACATGTGTGCCTGTTACCTTCGGAGCCAGTACCTCGGTAAAGCGGTCCTGGCTCTTGAGAGCCATAAAACCGTCTCCAGCCACACCCGCAGCATGGATGATACCGTGAATAGCCCCATACTTGTGGCGAAGTTCATTCAAGGCTTGCTTCATAGCGGTCTCGTCAGCTACATCGACAGCATAATATTCTACCTGCGCTCCCTGCTGCTCCAATTCCAGTAAGGCGGTAACCGTATTCTGCATCCTTGTATTCATGTCTGGATTTGAGTTCTGTCTTATGTTTTTTGGGCTCCCGTTGGAATCGGCGTTTGCAATGGCCTCCCATTGCTCCTTGGGTGGCAAAGGCTTGCGACCTATCAATCCCAGTGTGACCTGACCTTTAGAAGCAAGCCATTTACCGATTGCCAATCCCAGCCCGCCAGTACCCCCAGTTATGACATAGGTTCCCTGCGGTCTGATCGTAATCGGGTCAACTTCGCTTTCCGTCAGATCCACAGGTTCAATCTGCTCTACATAACGTTCGCCGTTACGCCAAGCGACCAGAAATGTATCATCATCGTGCCGTAGGGAATGAATGAGTTCTGAAGGCTGGGTGCTTGTATTTATATCGAGGCAACGGCAGCTCAGATCAGGGTATTCCTGACCGATGACCCGGGCCAGCCCAAACAAGCCCGCATGTTCTGGTTTTAATTCATTTTCCAATTCATTCACTTTATAAGCCTGCTCAGCGATCACCGTCAGTTCCTTAACAGCTGACTTGGTCTCTGCGATTGCCTTAGCCAGATGAAATAGCTGAACCATAGACTGCCCGTTCCAGAGGTATATCAGTTTCTTAGCATTCTGACATCGCATCTCTGTCAACAAGCGTCTATGATCTTCCTCGGAACCCGTAGAGAAGTAAGCATGGTCTGACATTTTAGTAAAGGTGACTCCTCGCTTCACTTCAACCACATCATACCCTTCGTGCGCTAACAATCCACGTAGCGTTACACCGATCGGACGGTTATCAGTGAATAATAAAATCGTTTCCAGCGGTGTGGATAACACTGAATCATTTGCGGTCCGGGTTACTGTATCTTCTTCATATTCGGAGGGTGCTTGTTCTTGCTTTTTCCATACAATCTGATGATATTTATGATGTTCTGTATAGCGGGTTCGTTTAAGATCCGCCTCGTGTACACGTTTGACTGCATAATCTTCAATTTCTACCAGTACCTGACCTTCGGCACCCAGAATGAGCACATCTACCGTTAAAATTTCTCCACTTTCCCTGACCTTGTTTTTTTTGCGCAGATAGCTGTAGCAAAGCCGTGGGAGGGAGTCGTAAATGCGCAGCTTGTGATATGAAAATGGCAGGAACAGGCCATTTCCTAAACTCTGGCTTGCTACCCCGACGGCCACATCCAACAAAGCGGGATGCAGCACGTATTGACTTACATCCATTTGATAGGCTACGGGCAGCTCCAGCTTAGCCAACACTTGATCTGTTCCAATTGCAATCGTCCGCAGCGTCTCCCACCGCGGCCCGAATGAAAATGCAGGAGCCGCTTCGGCATGATTCTCACCGACTACTACTTCCTGATCGTTGCACTCAGTCCGAATATCGCCCAGACTCATAACAGGTTGGGCTGCCTTTACAAATACCGCGCGCCCCTGTGCATGCCTTACCCAATTCTGCTCCCACGGCTGAACTGAGGGTCCCGTCCGGCTTAATACCTTAAACGAAAACGTCTCACCCTCCCGTTGCAAAACGGTGTGTACTTCTCTTTCTTCCTCTGCATCCACGATGAGCGGAGAAATAAACTGGATATCATATAGCTCCAGCACCTTGCCTGGACGCTTGTATTTTTCCAATCCTGCCCTAACCATTTCCAGATAAGTGGTTCCTGGTACAATACAGTTTTCCATAATCTTATGCTCGCTTAGTACCCAATGACGCCCAACAGAGAAACGGGTCAGGTAAATATCCTGATCCTCGGTTTCTGCCAAACAATAGTCCAAAAGCGGATGTGTTGTTTCCATCTCTGTGAATTTTCGAACATGGGAAGCCTGAGAAACGACTGCCTTCTCCTCTACCTCCACCCAGCATCGCTTAGGCTCAAAAGGATAGGTGGGAATGCTTCGTCTGCGGCACGCTTTGCCTTCATACAAGCTCTCCCATTCCACATCTGCTCCCTCAACATACATACGGCACAGAGAATCCAGCGTATCGAACTCGAATGAAGACTGGGTCAGTTTCTCTTTGGCTGATGCTGTCAGTCTTCTGGATTCCTCCAGCGTAAGCTCCCCTGCTTCTTTTTCCTTCTGTGCAGATACAACCTTATGACGTCCAAAATACACACCCGGTATGAACTCTTCTTGTTGCGCTTGTCCGCTGAAGCCTGAGGTCTGTATTTGAGTCAGCTTTGCCCCCAGATCATCCCAATCCCGGCACAGAATCGCTAGACGAAAGCCCTACTGCCCTCGTCCGGTATTGGCGGTATAACAAAGATCGCGTAACGGATAGGTTTTGGGTTCCATGACATATTGCTGATATTGCTTCACATAGGCTGCAAGCACTGTTTCATTTTTAGCAGATAACGTAAAAAGCTGAACCGTTTCCGGTGTTTCCTGCTCCAACTGGCCACCATCCTGCATTTCAGCCCATGCCGGGGCCTCTTCCAGAACGACATGGCAGTTCGTACCGCTGAGCCCGAAGGAACTGACTCCGCAGCGTCGCGGAAAATCCTCCTTGGGCCAAGGCTGCAGCTTGTCATTCACATATACAGGCGAATCAATAAAGCTAATATCCGGGTTCGGGTAGGTAAAATGTAGGCTCGCCGGAATTTCTGCATGCTCCAAAGCGAGCACTGCCTTTAAAAAGCCCGTGATTCCCGCACTGTTATCCAGGTGACCTACATTGGTTTTGACCGAGCCTATGGCACAAAATTGATTCCGGTCGGTATACTGCCGAAAGGCTCTCCGTATACCATCAATCTCCACTGGATCACCCAGCTTGGTGCCTGTCCCATGAGCTTCAATATATGTAATGGTATCCGGGTCAATCCCAGCATCCTTCCAGGCCCGTACAATGACATCCTCTCCTGCCAGCGAATTGGGAGCCGTAATCCCGGCTGAAGTCCCGTCATTGTTCACAGCACTGCCTTTAATGACAGCATAAATATGGTCCTGATCCTGAATGGCCCGCTTCAAGGGTTTGAGCAGAACAGCGGCTACACCTTCTCCTCCACCTGTGCCATCTGAAACGCTATCGAACGTTCTCGTCCGGTCATCCGAGGAGCCTACACCCAGCCCCCCGCCCTTTCCCTCTTTTATAGGTACAAGTGTGACCTTTACCCCGCCGGCAATCGCCGTATCGCAATCGCCGTGCCGCAAATCCCGGCAGGCCAGGTGAATGGCCACCAAAGATGAAGAACATGCGGTATCCACCAACAGACTGGGCCCTTTTAAATCCAGCAGATAGGCGATCCGACTGGCAATCATGGAATGAATATTACCTGGAATCGCCGAAGAAGCTGATGAAGGAGCTATTTCTGCTATAAACCGCTTGTACTCCTCACCAAAATCACTGCTGTAGCCGACATAGACTCCTGTCCGACTACCGGAAAGCTTTTTACCACCGTACCCCGCATCTTCAACCGCCGCCCAGGCAGACTCCAAAAATAGTCGCTGGTTTGGGTCCATCAATCGCGCTTCAGCCGGAGAAAGTTGAAAAAAGGGATAGTCGAACTTATCAATTTCTTCTAGAAATCCACCTTCATTTAATGCCGTTTGTTCATTCAACAGTCCGGCTTGGAAGAGGCTCTCCAGCTCCCTTTTTCGTCGGGCAGGAAAAGGGCGTATAGCGTCCTGCCCCGCCCGCAGAAGATCCCAAAACTGAGCTGCATTTTCACTTTCGGCAATTTTACAGCTAATCCCGATGACTGCAATATCCGAATCTCGCAGCTCATTAACCGCGATCGGACCCGCGTCCTGAAAATCCTGTTCATTGAATTGAAGAGCCGCCAGATTGAATCCTGTTTTTGTCATCATCGTACTCCCTTCCGTTCCTCGTGTTCGCTGCGATTAGCTGACCTGAAACGCGGGAAATAATTCGCGTGTATGCGTATTGCTGAAAATCTGCTCAAACCGTTCAGCCCGTAGTTCCGTTGGTGTTAATTTGGTTGCAAAAATGGACTTTAGCTTGTCCAGAGCTTGCTGCATTTGTTCCAACGTTGGTTCTGTTCCGGTTGTGATCAATTGTTCGCGCAGGTTTTGCAATTCTTTGTATGGAACGACTACACCCTGCTCATACTCATCGTTATTCCAGTTCCGGTTCTGGGTTGAAACCGCAATCGCAATACAGGAGGTCACCAGACCCAAACCATCTGGTTTGCTCTCGATATCAGCATTCCGCAGCAATTCCAGAGTGGAGGGATGCTCAAAAGCAAAGGAATGAGCCGTAGAGGTGATACCAGCCATTAAATTTCTCAATACGGTTTTGGGGCCGATTTCTATAAAATGATTCACACCCTGATTCAGCATGTATTGAACGCTTCTGTGCCATTGCACAGGCCGTGCCATCTGGGACGTCAGGTTAGATAGGATATAACGACGATCCGCATAGGGTGTCGCTGTAACATTAGAGAGCACAGGCCATTGAAAACGGCCATAATCATATCTCTCCAGCTCCTCCCGAAATTTCCCCGCAGCGCTCCGCATTAAATTCGTATGGAACGGAAAGCCCACCTTGAGGCGAATCGTTTTGATTCCTCTACGGTTCAGTTCCTCTTCTGCCTTCTCCAGTGCAGGAGTATGACCCGAAATGACGAGCTGCTCAGAGGAATTATAATTCGCAATCCCGACCGATACACCGGCTGTCGAGGCTTTCTGGCACACCTCATCCACCTCACGCTCATGACTCCCGACTACCGCCAGCATCGCTCCTGTACCGGGAGCAACAGCTTCCTGCATCAGAATGCCCCGCTGACGTACTATTTTCACCGCATCCGAAAAAGCAAGCGCCCCTGTACTGACCAATGCCGAGAATTCTCCCAGACTGTGACCCGCTACCAGAGATGGAGCAAGCTTCAATTCCTGCATCAGTACACGAAAAGCTGCGATGCTCACCGTCAAAATGGCAGGCTGGGCATTAGCGGTCAGAGTCAGCTCATCCATGGAACCTGTGAAACAAAGCGTCTTTAGATCAAACCCTAGCGCATCCTCGGCCTCTTCAAAGGTTTCTCTTGCTACTGAATATTCATCGTATAAGCTTTGACCCATGCCTACATATTGAGAGCCTTGCCCCGGGAATAAAAATCCTAATTTTTTCATCGTTCCATCCTCCTTATAGTAGGTCTGCAATCTTGTGCAGTACGTGGACATAGGCCTTCATCATCTGTTCCGCCCAAGTCTTCTTCAGTTTTCCAGCTTGATATTCGCATAGGAACCGTACCTGCTCCGCGCGCACATCCATATGAAGCACCCAGTCAAATTGTCGGGTCACCTCATGTCCCGCCGGCGTATGATTCAAAAACACACAAGGGAGAAAAGCAGATGGATTGGCGTTTCCTGTCCCATTTGGCAACATAACTGGGATCGGGTAAAGGTCGGTCTCTTTCGCTTTTTGACGATGACCAGCAACCTCTATGCACAGGGCGCTAAAATCATCATTTTCCGTCAATCGTACACGCAGCGGATATAAGCTCTCCCCTGTCAGTTGTAATGCGAGGAAAGAGGACTGTCCATGGTGTATGAACTGTTTATGTGGTAATAGGTGTCCTTCACCGATGAGCAATACCAGTTCGGACTGACCTGTCATTTGTGACAAAACATACGTATAAACGGCTAGTAACAAGTCTGTTAGGGCAAAATCCTGACTCCAGACTGCTTTCTGTAACGTGGTCAGCAGGTCCGCAGGTAAGGTAAAGGTGAACGTAGCCTGCCCTTCGGCTCCTCCATCTGTCCGCATCGCCTCATTCCACGGAATAAAAGATAACGATTCAGCCAAGTAAAGACGCCAGTATTGCTCCTGACGCTCATATCGTTCCTGTTCCGCATCCGTCCATGCTTGTTCTCCTTGCTGCTGCTCCAGAAAACCGGAAAGTCTCGCAATGGTCGGATAGGCAAAACAGTCTGCAACGCTGATTTTCCCTGGATAGATTTGCTGGAGACGAACATTCATTTGAATGAGCAAAACCGAATTGCCTCCCAGCTCAAAGAAATTATCGTGGATGCCAAGTCCACTTCTGTGCAATACCTCTTCCCAAATTCGGCTGACCTGCATTTCCACCTCTGTAGCAGGTACCGTATATTCCACTTCAAGAAGAGGACGGCTAGGATCCGGCTTGGGCAGCATTCGACGGTTTACTTTTCCGTTCGGCGTTAAAGGCATCTCCGACAAGGTAATAAAATGCGAGGGAACCATATATTCTGGCAGCCGGGCAAGCAAATGATTACGTAGCTCACTCACTGATAAAGTCTGCTGGCCTACCCAATAGGCACAAAGGGAGTGGTTCTCCTGTTCATCTGATCGGTCCTGTACCACCACAGCTTCCCGAATGGCAGGATGAGCCAGCAGCGCCTGTTCAATTTCCCCCAGTTCCACCCGATAGCCACGGACCTTGATCTGATCATCCATCCGGCCCAACACTTCAATCTCACCGTTAGGCAGCCACCGCGCCAAATCTCCGGTCTTAAACATTCGCTCACCGGACCGGAACGGATTGGCTTTGAACTTCTCGGATGTTAGCTCAGGGCGCTTGTCATAACCGGATGCAAGTCCCTTGCCTCCAATCCAGAGATCACCCGCTACAAGATCCGGTACAGGCTGGAGCTGCCCATCCAGAATATATACTTGTGTATTCGCTATCGGCGTACCCACTCTCACCCGCTCATGCTGGGTAAGC
Organism: Paenibacillus sp. OT2-17; assembly: GCF_009827695.1. Taxonomy (NCBI): domain Bacteria; kingdom Bacillati; phylum Bacillota; class Bacilli; order Caryophanales; family Paenibacillaceae; genus Paenibacillus; species Paenibacillus sp. OT2-17. The sequence continues at coordinate 12,065 of NZ_WUDQ01000087.1, forward strand.
TCCTGCACAGTTGACCAGACTGTAGTTTCGGTTGGGCCGTACATGTTAAAAATGCGCGCAGTGGTCACGTCCTGCGTCTGACGAAGCAATGACTCTGGTAAAGCCTCGCCTCCCACCATTACGACCTGCAACGTGCGCATACTCTCTTTTGCTTCCGGGTGCATAAGCAAAAGCTGAAGCCGCGAGGGCGTTATTTGCAGCAAGTGCGGACCTGTTCGGCGAATGGCTTCCAACAGCAGTTCAGCAT
>NZ_WUDQ01000880.1:0-1022 GCF_009827695.1 Paenibacillus sp. OT2-17
AATCACCGTATCGTCTGCTGCCCGCAGCAGGCTGTGCGTACTGCGGGCATGGGCCGCCTCGCGCAGGGCATCCAGCCGCGGGCGCAAATCCGTTCCGCCATGAGCGCGGAACGGGTCCCGCTCTTGCAGCAGCGCAGCCAGACGGCTGGCAGTCGGGGCCAGGCCAAGGGCGGCTGCGCGCAACAGCATGTGCCCAAGGCGCGGGTGCGTGCCTAGGGCGGACACCTCGCGCCCATGCGCGGTGATGCCGCCTGTAGTGCCATCGGCTGCTTCATCCAGGCAGCCGAGCTGGTGCAGCAGACCTGTGGCCTGGCGGTACGCGGCCTCAGGCGGGGCATCCAGCCAGGCCAGCTCGGCGGGCTCGCGCACGCCCCAGGCCGCCAGCTCCAGCGCGAGCGGGGCCAGATCCGCCGCCGCGATTTCCGGGCGACTGGCCTCGGGGAGCGCCGCATGCTCCTGCGCGCTCCACAGCCGGTAGCATACGCCCGGCTGGAGACGGCCCGCCCGTCCGCGCCGCTGGTCGGCGGAGGCCTTGGACACCTTGACGGTGGTCAAACGGCTCATACCAGTTCGCGCGGAAAACACCGATTCCCGCGACAGTCCGCTATCGATCACCACCGTAATCCCGGCGATGGTCAAGCTGGACTCGGCAATCGATGTGGCCAATACCACTTTTCGACTGCCCAAAGCCGATGAACGTATTGCCTCATCCTGCTGCTCCAGCTTCATGCTGCCGTACAGCGGAATTACCTTGACGTGTGCTGGTAAATGCTTTGAAGCCAATTCTCGTTCCGTTCTATGAATTTCTCTAGCCCCTGGTAAAAACACCAACAGATCGCCTTCATGAACATCAAGCGCCTTTTCTACCGTCTCAGCCGTAAAAGACTCTAATGAGATTGATGAAGGTTTGGACATATGAAAGGTTTCTACCGGAAATACAGTGCCTGGACATTCCAGCAATGGCGCATCCCCTAATAATCTACATACAGGCTCTGCCTCCAGGGTGGCAGACATGATCAATA
>NZ_WUDQ01000881.1:0-1021 GCF_009827695.1 Paenibacillus sp. OT2-17
GGAAATAATTAAGGCTGAGATACTTTCTGCCTTCTTCGAGCATATGCACCTCTTTAGTAACCAGCTTTTTGGAATCATGGGTAAGCGGAGGTGCCAGTGTGCTGATTTTGATTTTACCTTCGCTGCCTTCGCTGAGAGAAAGAAAGGTCACAGGGGCAATTTCTTCGATGGTATTGTTCTCGGTAAGCGATGCACAAGACGTCATTAGCGGCAAGCTTAATAACAATGTCAGGATGATAAGCGATGCTTTCCGTAGTTTCATATATATGTATTTCCTTTCCGCCGCATTGCGATCAGCAAAAGTATATGAACCAAAAGAAAGGTAGCCGCTTCTGAGTACATAAAAAATCCGGGCCAAAGGTTCTGGAGTGTATCGGCTTTCCAGAGCTTTTCGTTTGCAATGACAAGGAGGGTGCCCATAAGGAAGCAGCTTGCTAAATATCCGAACCGGCTGTTTTTTTCGAGAGTTTTTCCTGCCGTGATCTGCAGGGCACCATAGAACATTAACAGAAACAGCGAGACGGCAAAGACGACGTTAAACATAAAAAAAGAAATTAGAAGGATTTCAATCCGTTCGAATATAGGTGATTGCAGGTAACTGATCATATTGATTACCGAATACCCGGCCGTTTTCAAATACTCGTGTCCATAATAGAGGACAGTGGCAACAAAAAAAAGCAAATACTCAAGTATAGTGAATAGATTAGCGATGGTCAGGTGTTTAATCGTTTTTCGATCCGGCTTCAGCCATGGCACTAAAAAGATAAGATACTCCGGACCCGACAATGCCGACCAGCAGATGACAATACCTCTCCAGGAGTCCAGCGGCGGGTGGAGCGGTATCAAGGGATACAGTTGTTTATAATCTGCGACCGGCGGGAAATAAAAAGGAAGATAGCAGAGGGTGAGCCATATGGTACCGAGAAAAGTAATCACAATGAAACGGAGAGTTCTTTCCAGTCCATGAGAGGATACGTAACAGCTCATCAATAGAATGGCGATCAACGGAACAGTCTTATTC
>NZ_WUDQ01000882.1:0-1011 GCF_009827695.1 Paenibacillus sp. OT2-17
CTCCTCTATGTGTAGTATGTAGTTCATACAATTAATCGCTGATACGTTTTCCCCAGATGGAAATTCCCTTTTCATTCATACCTGTGAAAATTAGAGTATGGCGACCGAGCTCCCAGTCCCATGAAGGAAGCAATAACAGTTCTTCCTTTGTTCCTTCGGATGTATCGCTCCAATCCATTGTTAGAGTACGCTTGCCATCAAAGCTCCAGTGACCTTCAAGAGAACCACTGGTTGCCCGCCCTCCATCTTCAAGACGGAGCGGTTCAGCTTCCACCTGACCATCTACTTCCTGCCTTATCACGATGCGCTCCCAGTTGCCGGATAATAGCCTTTTGGGTATATCCTGCTCCTTTTCCCCCGCATAGCGCTCCGGAGAGACGACCGGCCAGCCCTCTGCCGTCCATAATATTTTGCGTACATGCAGGTACGGCCAGCTCTTGTCCGTTTCTCCCCGCGCATGATGTACAATATAATAATCCGCACCGTCCTTCAGGACAGAATTGTGACCTGGCGCAACCCAGCCTTCTCCTTCGCTGAACCGATAACCGCCCAATACCTTGTTTCCAATCTCGTATTGAGGCAAATAGCTGGTATCTGCCATGTCATGTCCATTCATGTCCACATAAGGCCCTGTGATAGAATCTGAGCGAGCAACGCGAACATTGTAGTCCTCGAACAAAGAATCATACGAGACGAACAAGTAGTATTTACGGAACATTGGATTGTACACAATGTAAGGCCCTTCTACAGCACCGTCCTCAGTTGCCCGATCTCTGGCAGCGATATTTTTGCCATAGCCGGACTCTTTAAGCTTTCCAGTCAGGGGATCAAGCGGCGTAATGTAAATACCGCCGAAAAAAGAGCCGTATACCATCCTTGGATTTCCCTCTGCATCCAGCACCGGATTGGCATCAATCGCATTCAGCTTGTCATGCTCTCTCGTTTTAACGACCAGCCCCTCATCCTTCCAAGGGCCTTCCGGGGAGCTGGATGTCTGCAATCCGATCGCAG
>NZ_WUDQ01000883.1:0-1011 GCF_009827695.1 Paenibacillus sp. OT2-17
AGGTTATGTCGTTTATACTGATTTGTAATTGATTAATCACTAATCAGAAAACTGTGCTAAATTAAATGATGAAAAAAATATGGCTAAAGCTACGTCAACATCTATAAATCGCCAAAAGGAAATCATATCTGCTGCCATTGAAGTGTTTGCAGAGATGGGCTACTACCGAGCTACAACAGCCAAAGTTGCGGAACGGGCCAATATTTCTCAGCCCTATGTCTTTCGTTTTTTCGCTACCAAGGAAGCGTTGCTTGTTGAAGCCCTGAAGGTTTCATTTGCACGTATCATAGACTCTTTTCACAGAGTCATTCATTCGGCCTCATCTGAACAGCTCGAGCAAGAGCTAATTGCAGCCTATTCGCAAATTATGATGGAATACCGCAATGAAACACTTTTGCAAATGCAGGCGCAGACGATCCGCGAGGATGAGATTGTAAGCGTGATGCAGCAAGGATTCCGTGAAATTCATACGACGGTTTATGATGCTTTCCGACGGGCAGGTATTGAACAAGCAATGGAAAGAACGATGCTTTTTCTCGCCAGAGGTATGCTGTGTAATATTTCGATGTCGCTGGATCTACCAGAACTGATGAAAAAAGACGATTAATTTTGGTTTATGCATTAGAGTCGCGTTTTTGCGCGGCTTTTTTTGCTTTTAATTTTATTTTGTTCAAGACATGATTTCATTTGCTTCTGAGAAAAAACGGCCAAATAAGTTGACAAGAGAAGCGAGTCTCGTTATTCTAATACCCATAGGGGTATATGTATAAAGGAATTTAACTAAACTAAGTCCCCTCAAAAAACAGACGGAGGTTATAGAATGTCATCAACTAACAATATCCAAGCAGATCATATTCTTGATTGCAAAGGGCTAGCTTGTCCTATGCCTATTGTAAAAACAAAAAAGGCTATGAATGAGCTCGTTCCCGGAAAGATTATAGAAGTTCAGGCGACTGATAAAGGTTCATTAGCCGATTTTCAGAGCTGGGCTAAAAACACCGGACATCAATA
>NZ_WUDQ01000884.1:0-1010 GCF_009827695.1 Paenibacillus sp. OT2-17
CAGCTGTCTTTCTGAACACACACGTTATCACGGATAACGAATCAGATACGCTCAGCCTCATTGTCGCAGGCACGCTCATTGTCGCGTATATTGCGTGGCTTATTTTTTCTATGATTACGCATAAGGACTATTTAGCTGATGTGACCGAACAAAAAGATGAAGAATTGCCACATGAGCATGCCCCTGTGTGGTCCAGAAACAAATCCATTGCCTATTTGGTACTCGCTACTGTTATGGTCGCTTTTGTCAGCGAATGGCTGGTAGGTACACTGGAGGTATTTACGACCCAATTTGGGCTCAGCGAATTGTTTGTAGGTGCCTTCCTCGTCGCTATTATTGGTAATGCAGCCGAACACAGCGCTGCTATTTTACTGGCGATGAAAAACAAAATCGGTGCATCTGTCGAAATAGCTATCGGCAGCAGTTTGCAAATTGCACTATTTGTTGCCCCTGTGCTGATTTTTATCAGTTACTTTATGGGAAACACGATGAATATTGTTTTCACCACAATTGAGCTGGTCGCCATTGCTGTCGCTGTATTTATCGCCAAATCCATCACCCAGGATGGCTCAACCAACTGGTATGAGGGACTCATGCTACTGGTAGTGTATGTATTGTTAGGTGTATCCTTCTTCCTTGTGTAGCTTTTAAGGTTTTAAAATGTGCATTAGGATGGTGGAAGGGCGATGCGCTTTTACCATCCTAAAAGAACATTTTTTAAAAAAAGGCATCAAAAAAAGCATGCTCTCAAACTCCGCATGCTCTCATCAATTCAACCGTCTTCCTAATTGGCCTTATTATTCATGGCCTCATATAGAATAGCCAGATTGCGTTCCAGCTCACTGACCAGCTGTTTACCTACCATTTCCGGAAGAAGTCCAGCGCGAACCGCAAAATCCACTTCCTTGGAAAATCCGTACATCTGAGTATCCAGCACTTCCTCATAGAGAGGGCAATAACGGGTTGCCAGATTCTCCATCTGTACTTCAATAAGCTTCTTTATTTTATCT
>NZ_WUDQ01000885.1:0-1007 GCF_009827695.1 Paenibacillus sp. OT2-17
GATTAGACTGGATGTTCTTATTCCGCGCGGCTTTTTGAATTGTCATACCGTCAGACTCCATAAAATAAGTTTTATGAAACAGCGACAGAAAATAAAGTCCTAGACTGTCGCTGTTTCATTGAACTAACGTTCCCAGTTAGTTCAAAAAACAATTTAACATGATAGCTCTTGTTATATATAAAGTAAATTCATCTTTCCGTTATCAGCTTACAGTTGGATAATAGCCTTAGATGGTGGATGACCAGTATTTTGATTTTCAGCCATAAGGAAAATTCCCTATCATCTTGTTTGGAAATGTTCAAGGCAACGCGGTCGGCCTAACCATAATTTCACTGATTAGGGTGTCATCAGGTTCATTAATGGCAAACGCGATGGCTCTAGCAATACTGTAAGGAGAAATCCCTATGCCGCTTATTTGATTGGCGATCGTCTGCACTTCCGGGCTGGTAATGCTGTCAAAAAGTTCGGTCTTCGTCAGACCAGGAGCAATCAAGGTAGATCTAATACGCGAAGTCGAAGACTCTTCCAAGCGCAGCCCTTCCGAGATGGCTCTAACTGCGAACTTGGTGGCCGCGTATACGGCATTTGTAGGGGACACATGATAACCGGCTGTAGAGGATAGGTTAATGATATGACCGGACTGCTGCTCCCGCATGGTAGGCAATACCGCTGCGATACCGTATAAAACGCCTTTGATGTTCACATCGATCATTTGATCCCACTCTTCTACTCTTAATTCATTCAGCCTGGAACTCGGCATGACCCCTGCATTGTTCACCAATACATCAATTCGGCCATACACACTTAAGGTAAACTTGGCCAAATTCTGCATATCTTCGGCAGAAACGACGTCTGCTTTTACAGAAACGGCCTCGCCGCCACCCTGTTTAATTTCATTAGCAATCGCATGCAGACGTTCCTCTCTTCTGGCTGCCAATACCACCTTTGCGCCATTTTGTGCCAACAACTTCGCTGTAGCTTCCCCTATTCCGCTGGAGGCTCCAGTT
>NZ_WUDQ01000886.1:0-1004 GCF_009827695.1 Paenibacillus sp. OT2-17
CATCCCAGGCTATACCATCAGACAAGTCCGCGAACATAGAGATATGCTGAGAGTATGAAAATAAACAGGATATAATAAAGTACGCTGCACACCACAAAACCTATTCGTAAACCCCGCCGTTCATTTTTTCGAAAATAAAACAGTACAATTACAACAGCCAAAAGTGAAAGAACAGCATTCCAAGGAGCCTTCACTAGCGAGAAACAGCTAAGGGTCAACCCCGTCGCCATGCTCGCTACAGTCATCCACAATGCTTCAGTCAGCTTCACTTGGACAAACGAGCTGCAGTGTCCCGAATCGCAGCAATAGCCGCTGCGCGGTCTGCTCTGCCAAATACCGCACTACCAGCCACCAACACGTCAGCCCCCGCTTCAAATACGGCTGGTGCCGTCTCTTCCGCAATACCTCCGTCTACCTCGATATGTACGTCTGGACGACCCAATTCGTTCAGCCAAGCACGGATTTGTCTGATTTTATTTAACGTCTCTGGAATGAAGGACTGACCTCCAAAGCCAGGATTGACCGTCATCACCAGAATCATATCCACATTTGGCAGCACTTCCTTGATCGCGTATGGTGAAGTACCCGGATTGAGAGCCACTCCAGCCAGAGCGCCTTGCTGCTTGATCAAGTGAAGGACACCATGCAAATGAATACAGGCCTCAGCATGAACAGTGATGATATTGGCTCCTGCTTGTACGAAATCGCCAATATAGCGTTCAGGATGCTCAATCATCAGATGAACATCCAAGGGAAGAGTCGTATGCGGACGAATAGCCTGAACGATAGGTGGGCCCAGTGTAATATTGGATACAAAATGTCCATCCATTACATCCACATGAATCCAGTCTGCCCCTCCTGCCTCAGCTTCCGCAACTTCACTGCCCAAGCGAGCAAAATCAGCGGATAAAATCGACGGTGCTATTTTTAACATATACTCAGTACCTCCGCTTTTTTTCTTTTAATTCCTGATAGAACTGCAAATAGCTATCATATCGTCCCTG
>NZ_WUDQ01000887.1:0-991 GCF_009827695.1 Paenibacillus sp. OT2-17
AAAAAACAGCCCATGTATTCCTTGAAGATCCTTTCAGAGAAGAAAAGGGGATAAGGCTGTACAAAACAGGAGACCTGGGAAGATGGCTGCCTGACGGGAATATCGAATTCCTGGGCAGAATAGACCATCAGGTTAAGATCCGCGGATACCGAATAGAGCTTGGAGAAATAGAAGCTCAGCTTCTAAAACATTCTTCAATAAAAGAAGTTGTGGCAGCAACAAGGGAAGACCCCCAAGGGAACAAGTACATCTGTGCATATATAGTTGGAGAAAGTGAATTGACAATACCGGAATTAAGGGAGTATCTCTCCAAAGATCTGCCAGACTACATGATCCCTTCATATTTTGTACAGTTGGAAAAACTGCCTTTATCAGCGAATGGCAAGGTAGATAGAAATGCCCTGCCTGCCCCTGATGGAAATATTAATACAGGGGTAGACTATGCTGCACCATTCGGTGAAATTGAGGAGAAGCTTGTACTGATATGGAGCCAAATCCTTGGAGTCCAGAAGATTGGAGTAAATGATAACTTCTTTGAATTAGGAGGAGACTCATTAAAGGCAACCAATCTTGTATCAAGGGTTCATAAAGAATTTGACATAGAATTTGCATTAAAAGAAGTGTTTATGGGTCCTACAATTTCGGCAATAGCAAAAAGTATTAAAAATAGACTTAACGATACAGTGGAAATCGAAGAAATTTTAAGCATGATTGAAAATCTATAAATAGGAATTAAAAGAGATGAAATAGAGAAGAGGGACGAAGTTATGGATAATTTGATGAAAAGAATAGAATCTCTTTCTCCAGAAAAAAGAAAGCTATTTGAGACGATGCTAAAAGAAAAAGGAAAAGATGTTTCAAAATATACGCCAAATGCCTTTTCTGGAATACCTTCTGCCAGAGAGCAGGAATTTTACCCTATGTCATCTGCCCAGAAAAGGCTGTATATACTAAACGAGCTTGAAGGAGCAGGTACTGCATATAACATGCC
>NZ_WUDQ01000888.1:0-989 GCF_009827695.1 Paenibacillus sp. OT2-17
GAAGAGATGGAGCAGGATGAAACGGTTTTTGTATTAGGTGGGGATGTCGGGGTAAGGGTGGCGTCTTTACAACGACAAAGGGGCTTATGGACCAATTCGGTGAGCAACGTGTCATGGATACACCATTAGCTGAGTCGGCTATTGCCGGGGTTGCGATTGGTGCAGCCATGTACGGAATGAAGCCGATTGCCGAAATGCAATATTCGGACTTCATGCTTCCGGCGACGAATCAGATTATTAGTGAAGCAGCTAAAATCCGTTACCGCTCTAACAACGATTGGAACTGTCCTGTGGTAATCCGCGCGCCAATCGGTGGTGGTATCTTTGGTGGTTTGTATCACTCTCAGTGTCCAGAATCTATCTTTTTTGGTACGCCGGGTTTGAAAATTGTTGCTCCATTTACACCTTATGACGCAAAAGGATTGCTGAAAGCAGCCATTCGTGACCCTGATCCAGTGCTGTTTTTTGAAAATAAAAAATCCTACAAGCTGATCAAGGGTGAAGTGCCTGAGGATGATTATATCGTTCCGATTGGCAAGGCTAATCTATTACGTGAGGGTGACGATATTACGGTCATCGGATATAGCCAGCCTTTGCATTTTGTCATGCAGGCTGCTGAGGAATTGGAGAAGGAAGAGGGCATTACCGCACATGTTGTGGATTTGCGCACACTCCAACCGCTGGACCGCGAAGCCATTATTGAGGCTGCACGACATACAGGTAAGGTATTAATCGTGCATGAGGACAACAAAACGGGCGGCATCGGTGCCGAGGTATCGGCAATTATTAATGAGGAGTGTCTGTTTGAGCTGGATGCGCCGATTGAGCGTCTATGTGCTCCTGATGTACCAGCCATGCCGATCAGTCCACCGATGGAGAAGTTTTATATGTTAAACAAGGATAAAGTTAAGGAAGCCATGCGCCGTCTTGCAATGTATTAATAAAAGGCAGATTGGACGAAAGCATTCCAAAAGTATAGCTGGGGCAGC
>NZ_WUDQ01000889.1:0-989 GCF_009827695.1 Paenibacillus sp. OT2-17
CCCGCATGAGTGACCCTGTGGTTACAGAGACAGTTTTTGCTCGCAGGGACCTTTCTTATGAAGTGCTGCCGTGGAATGAGGGACGGATGGAGGCATCCAGAGCCGTACAACCATTTACGCTACAATTTAACCGTAATTCAAGGCATTTGGCGGAGGACTGGTTTGGCGTAGAAGCATTGACCGAGCAGGAGGAAGGGATCTATACGGTTTCGGTCCCGTTTCCTGAGGATGCATGGGCGTACGGATTTATTTTAAGCCTGGGACCGGATGTGGTTGTCAAGGAACCAGCCCATTTGCGAGACAAGATTCATAAGATGGCGCTGAGTATTGCGTCTAATTATGAAGAAGTTCGGGAATCATCTTAGATTAAGTAAAACAAACCTGACCCATAGTTGTCAGGTTTGTTTCGTTATACTGGTGGCATACCTGATATCAGTTAGCGAAAGGGGATTTACGAGGATGGATAAAGCTTGTCAAAGTTGCGGGATGCCGTTGGAGCATGAGGACCAATATGGAACGGATGCACAACATCATAAAACGGATGAGTATTGCAAGTATTGTTACAAGGAAGGCGAATTTGTACAGCCTGAATTGACTATGGAGGGAATGATTCAGCAGTCTGTGCCTTTCCTGGTAGAGAAGGGGATGCAGGAAGAAGAAGCGACTTCGATGCTGCGTAATTACCTGCCGTTTTTGAAACGATGGCGGTCCTCAGAGGATACGGGGCTTACACTGGATGGACCCATTCGGGAAGAATATCGAGGTGAGATCCGTTTGATTGGGTTGAAAGCACGTACAAGTAATCAGAATGAACAAACATCTCACGGGATCATTCCAAGCATGTGGGAACGTTTTTGGAGTGAGGACGTGCCTGGACGGATAAAGGAAAAAGCAGGACATGCTTCTATCTATGGTTGCTATACTGACTATGAAAATGGAGCTTTGGGCGAGTATACATTTTTTATCGGGTAGGAAGTGGCTGTTGATTT
>NZ_WUDQ01000088.1:0-12190 GCF_009827695.1 Paenibacillus sp. OT2-17
GGTAGCTGTTCAGGTCGCTCACCACGTCACTCAAATCTTTAACCACATCGTCCGCGCTCTTCTTGCCGCACCCGGCCAGTAGCAGCGTTACACACATGACCATGGCAAGCATCCATGAAATCCGGCGCATGTCATCAACCCCTTCAGCACATGTTTTAAATGAATTAGTACATGTCTATGAAGGACTTGTTCGATTTATGCAGACTGGCATGACAAGCTTGAACGTATCCTTGTGTAATGCTATAAAATCTTTTGGAGAGTGATCATAAATTCATACAGGAAATAAAAAGAAAAACCGATCAAGACCACACCAGCACTGATCGTGACCCACTTGATGGCGGTTCGATTCATCGCTTTTCGTGTTGTCGCAACAAGGGCCATCAAGCCTAAATCATGGATAAGAATACCAAACAAAATACCTAAGCCAACAACCAAGAATTGACTTGTATTTGACTGATCAAATGAGCTTGCCAGCACAGTCCCAAAAACACTCACCCAGAACACTAAATTCCCCGGTGAAACAGCTACAAGCAGTCCATTTTTATAGGAAGAAAATAATGATTTCGTCTTTTTTTCTCCTTCCAGTGCAATATCATGATCCGCATTTTTAATGCTGTCGTACCCCACGTAGCACAAAAATATAGCTCCAATGAGCCACATGATCACCTGTACAACAGATAATGACAAAACAGAGGCCAGACCAAAATATAAACCAATGATTAATAACAAATCGACGGTCATCCCCCCAAGGCCCACAATCCATCCATGCATGAATCCATTCTTTAGCCCTTGCTTCGTCTTTCAACCGTAATTGTACCTACAGGTAGTGCTATAGAGAAACCTAGTAAAACATATGTAATAAACAATGCCATTTCAAAACCCCTTTCAAATGTATAAAAACGATATTCTATACCATAAAAAATGACAAATCAATAAAATTTGAAAAACCTGAAATGGGCTAAGAACACATGAGAATTATTTTGTACAAAATCGGATTCATTGACCAAGTTTGTCCATTGAGTATTGAGGGTCCAGCGCTTATCATTGCTTTTGTGATAATAATTCTCATTTACAAAATTCTGAATCATTCTATTATACGGAGGTTGCTATGGTCAACAAGAACTCGACAATCAACAAAAATTCTACTCGACAATACACTGCTCTGATCTGCCTTTTCTTTCTTATGGGGGCATTGCTGCTGGGATGCGGCGCATCTGACAATCAGACTGCAAGCAGCAACACAACAGCATCAACAAAAACATCGGAAGCTGCCACAACTCGTGACTACACAGACTATAAGGGACATACAGTGAACATTCCCACGACTCCTGGGCGCATTGCTTACTTCGGAGAAAACTATGGGGATCTATTGGTTTTAGACGTACAAGCTATAGGTACATCGACTTCTATGATTGAAGGCAAGGTTTATGAGAAGCAGGTTCAGAACGTGGCCGATCTGGGGTTCCCGATTAATTTGGAAAAAACCTTGGAACTACAGCCTGACCTAATCATTACCGCCGATACAGATGAAAAACAATACGCAGCGTTAACAAAAATTGCACCTACAATTATGTTCGATACCTTTGCCCCGTTAAACGAACGTTTGCTGCATCTCGGAGACATTGTGAATAAGAAAAAGGCTGCTGAAGATTGGCTTGCCCAATATAAAATAAAGGAAGCGGAGATGTGGACCAAGCTTCACGCAGAGGGTGTTAAGGCGGGGGAAACTGCTTCAGTGTTTACCTACTATCCTGGTGACCGTTTATTCGCAATGGGACGGACAGGACTGTCACAAATACTGTATGAAAAGAATGGTTTCAAGCCTACTCCTCTTATTCAGAAAGCACTGGATGAGGACAAAGGATTTGTACAAATATCTCAGGAAGTGATCGGACAATACGCTGGAGATCGGATTTTCATACTAAGAACACCAAGTTCAGAAGCCCAACAATCCACCGAACAGTTAATGAAAAGCAAGCTGTGGCTCCAGCTTCCTGCTGTCAAACAGGGACGTGTGTACACTCAGGATATTGGCAAAACTGAAAGTGATGCTTCCACTCGAGAATGGCTGCTGGAGGAATTGCCCAAGCTCATCAAATAAAAATTGGAGAAGCTTATCGACACTTGTTGATAGGCTTCTTTTTTGTTGAACCTAAAGGAGGTATACTTATACATACATGATAACCATTCTCAATAAAAGGAGCAATACCGTGAACCAGTCTCCGTCGTCCGTATATCCTACCCCATTCAGCTCACTGCTTTTTCATTTTAAAGAAATTGCGTTGGTTGGTGAGCCTACCGATGAATTATTATCACGTCCCAATTCATATCACTGTCTTCTTATATTCATCGGTGGGACAGGTATGGTGGACATTGGCTCAGAGCAGTATCTATCCCATACAGGTCATGGGTATTGGCTAGCTCCAGGTGAATCCTATCAAATCGCTCCCCTGAATGGAACTGTACCCGAATACTACAAAATCACGTTTGAGGTCATCGCTTTGCCATCAGAACTACAAGCGGACATGGCCTTGCCTGAACACGCAGCACGTATGCCATCCCTATATCATGAACCTGTCCTGCCGGGACCACGCGAATACATTGCCTCCTCTTCTTCCTCCAAACTTATTCAGTTGACTGAAGAGTTATTTCATAGTACCCAACAAACGATACAGTCGCATAACCAAACATCTGTATTACGGCAGCAAATCATGTTTCAAGAGTTGCTCTTGCTGTGGCAGGAAGACCACACCCATATTGATCAAAATAATACCTCTAATCCGGCATTGCCAGCATCGGTGGAAGGTACCCTTTCATATATGGAAAACCACTATGAAAAGCCCATTACCGTCAAGCAGCTCGCTGAACAAGCGAACGTTTCCATATGGCAATACTCCCAATTGTTTCGTAAAATTACAGGCAAAAAGCCGCTGCATTACCTCACTGAGCTGCGCTTGAACCATGCCAAGCGGCTGCTGCTGGAATGCAAACGGCCTTTACGTGAAATTGCCCGTCAGGTTGGTTTCTCTGACGAATATTATTTTAATCGACGGTTTAGGCAAATGACCGGGATTCCTCCTGGCAAGTACGCACTTTCTGTCTCCGGTTCTGTGCGCGTCAAGGATTGGACGGGTCACCATATTCACATTCCGCGCCGAGCAAGCCGCATCATCTATCATGGAGAAACGATGGGCGATCTATTGGCATTAGGGGCCAAAGCCATCGGTGGAAGTCTGCGACTCAGTGAATACAGCGTCTATAAACATCGTCTTGTGAATGTCGCCGATGTGGGCCTTCCACTGGATATTCGCTTGACCAGCGCTCTTGATCCCGATCTAATTATCATCGCCAATTCGGATGAACAGGAATATGAGCGCATTGCTAGTATCGCTCCCACCGTCACCTTCAACTCCTTCGCCACGCTGGAGGAACGGATGCGTACACTTGGCGTCTGGCTCGGTAAGGAGCGGGAGGCCGAACGCTGGTTGTCTACCTTTACAGCCCGCAATCTGGCAATGTGGCAGCAGCTCGGTACGCAAATCACAGCCGGAGAAACGGCCTCCGTCTTCATCTTCGATCATGGTGATCGGCTCTTTGTCATGGGGATGTCCGGATTCTCGTCGGCCCTCTACCACCCACAGGGCTTTCAGCCCGTTGAGCTGATCCAAAAGGTGCTCGACGCGGAACAAGGCTTCGCAGAAATAGATCCGAACGAATTGCCTGAGTACGCCGGGGACCGCATTTTTATGCTTGTCCCAACAGCTCCAGAATCCAAACGTACGCTGGAACGTATGATCAGCAGCCCTCTCTGGCGCAGCCTTCCTGCTGTACGTCAAGGTCGGGTATATTTCGTAGAAGCTGACCGCTGGAACTGGAGCGATGCCATGACCCGGCAAAAACTGCTTACTGCACTGCCCAAACTGCTTGGCACTCCATCCTGAGAAGCTGCCATTTTTCTAAAGATACTACATTAGACCTTGAATGCTCCCATCTGCCTCCAGCGACATATGCTCAGCTGCTGGGGATTTGGGCAAACCTGGCATCGTCATAGTATTGCCTGTTTCCACGACCACAAAGCCTGCTCCTGCGGACAAAGAAGCGCTGGACACGTGAATGGTAAAGCCCTCCGGTGCACCTAGCAGAGAAGGTTGATCTGAGAAAGAATACGGCGTTTTGGCCATGCATACAGGCAGTTGTCCAAAACCAAGCTGCTCCATACCGGCCAACGCCCGTTTGGCCGCAGGAGTGTAAGCTACCTCTGCCGCACCGTAAAGCTCCTTCGCAATGACACTAATTTTCGCTTGCAAATCAAGTGTATGCTCATACAATGGTGCAAAATGGGCTTTGTCCTCCTGGAGCAGGTTGAGCAGGCTTTGGGCTAGCTTTTCTCCCCCTTGGCTTCCCTGTGCCCACACCTGTGATAGCTCTGCGGGTACACCCAGCTTGCGGCATTCCGAGAATATTAGTTCCAGCTCGGCCTCGCTATCTGTTACAAAATGGTTGACCGCTACCAGTACTGGCACGCCAAACTTTTGCAAATTCCGTACATGCCGGTTCATGTTGGCTAATCCAAGTTGCAATTGCTCCAGATTTTCTGCGTCCAGCTCATTTTTAGCTACACCGCCGTTATATTTCAGCGCTTTGGCGGTTACAACCAACAGAGCCGCATCTGGCTGCAAACCGGATTGACGGCACTTGATGTCAAAAAACTTTTCTGCCCCCAACTCAGCCCCGAATCCAGCCTCCGTGACGACCACCTCTCCCAGCTTCAGGGCTAGCTTCGTACCGATCAAACTACTGCATCCATGCGCAATATTCGCAAAAGGTCCGCCATGCACAATAACTGGAGTTCCCTCCAACGTTTGCACCAGATTGGGTTTCAATGCTTCCCGAAGCAGCACAGCCATACCTTCCACCGCATGTAGTTCCTCAGCTGTTACCGTTTCGCCATCTACGTTATAACCAATCACCATCCGACCCAATCGCACTTTAAGATCGTCCATATCTTCACTTAAACATAATACCGCCATCACTTCTGAAGCCGAGGTAATCAGAAAGCCACTTTCTCTCACCGCTCCATTACCTGACCCCAATCCAGTCACAATATTTCGTAAACTCCGGTCGTTCATATCGACAGCGCGTTTCCACACGATCCGCTCCGGTTTCAACCGCAAAGCATTTCCATGAAACAAATGATTATCGATCATCGCTGCCAGCAAATTATGCGCAGCTGAAATCGCGTGAATATCACCTGTAAAATGCAGGTTAATGTCTTCTGCCGGAACAATCTGGGCTTGTCCTCCCCCGGTTGCTCCTCCTTTCATGCCGAAGCAAGGGCCGAGGGACGGCTCACGCAACGCAGCAACGGTTTTATGCCCCAGCGCATTCAGCGCCTGTGACAGCCCGATGGTTGTCAGCGTTTTTCCTTCTCCCGCCGGTGTGGGATTCATCGCCGTAACCAGCACCAGCTTTCCATTCGGGCGATCCTTTAACTGCTCCCACAGGGACGGATTCAGCTTCGCTTTATATTTTCCATACGTCTCCAAATGTTCTTCTTCAATTCCTGCTTCTTTGGCTATATCAATAATCCTCTTCATCTTTCGTTATGTACCCCCCGTTTTATAAGTCTGACCGATGGTGCCAAACCCTGTATCGTTTTATTTTACCAAAGTGTGCAGCTTATTGCGCTATGATTCATTTCATCGCAAGCGTTGCTATCATGTGAGTTATAAAAAAAGAGCATTCCCCGCCCGCATGGACTTTGGTGGATGCTCTTTTGATACGTCTCGTTTAACAAGCAGCTCTCAAATTAACCTGCAAAGTTAGCAGCGTAATTTTCAGCAATAAATCCCTTAGAAATCAGGATAGCTTGGGATTTCTTAGTAGCAGGACCATAGCCTTGGGACAGCAGATCATTAATATGTAAGCGGTTATAGATGAAGCAAAATACAAAGTTGGACGCCCCACTCGTAAGGATCGACACCAGAAAAATAATAACTGCCCACTTCCAATCCCCTCTAAACAACGCAGGGAAAAAACCGAAAAAGAGCGTAGTCCATGAAAAACCTACTTTGCGTTCCTTGATCATTCCAGTTTTATTTCTTAATTTAATTTTCATTTACCCCTTACCTCTCTTTATATAGTCTTTTAGAACTATATTAGATTATATAGGACAGAGGGAATAAATGGAACTTAATTTCGGTAAAATCATAAATTTCTCAAATACTCTCTAGTTTATAATGCTTTTCTAGCATTTCTTTAAAAACATCAACAGGGTACTTGTATTCAACAGTTTTGAAAACAATCCGGTTATTCCACTGGTTTTTTTCCAGCTCGCACCCATGCTCCATATCCAGTTCCTTCATGATAAAAATAATCTCATCCAAGGTTCCCATTACACTATGACTATTCGTCGTCGTAGCCAGCATCTGCTCGCCTTCCTGTGTGTATGCCTTTACAATCTGCTCATCAAAGCCTTCACTGATCATTAATTCCTTCAAAGCTTGCACAAAAAGAACTGGCAGGTTGTTGTACTGCGATTTCTTAATCCCAAAAAGCGTGATGCTTAAGCGGGATATATCATGCATAAACACTATATTTTTTCTTCGATTAAGTAAAAACAAGCTGGCATGCCAACTATTCAAAGGCGGATAAATATCAACTTGAAGTGGTTCGGTCTCCCATTCCTTCAGCAGTTTTTGTGTTCCTCGTATAACAAACATCGTTGCTCTCCTTTATTGACGGTCCTGTACCGCAGCGTGATTCGACATACCTAGTCTCTTACATGAGGCATGTCCCGGATATTATAACACCGTATTCCAAACATCGGATTATAAACTCTTTCAGTATAATATAGGGGAATGATATATTACCAGACACATTAATTTTCCCTTTGGATATTTTTTATGGAAATCCCCTCCACTGCTCTATATAATTCAGGTACAGTTCGTCACGCGAGCTTAATCTAAAAATTAGGGGTGTTCCACACCTATGTCACAACATATTTTACTAATTGAAGACGATCTATCCATTGCCGAAATGCTACTCAAAGCACTCACTAAGGAAGGATACAGCCTAACCACTGCCTATGACGGGGAAGAGGGACTTCTTGCCTTTGAACGTCATACCTATGATCTGGTACTGGTGGATTTGATGATGCCGAAGGTGGACGGTATGGAGGTGATCCGCCGAATCCGTACCCACAGCGCCGTACCTATTCTGATTATGTCAGCCAAGGACAGCGATGTGGATAAAGCGCTTGGACTGGGCTTTGGGGCAGACGATTATGTTGCCAAACCTTTTTCAATGCTGGAAATGACCGCTCGTATTCAGTCCGCGATCCGCAGATCTACTACATATGCCCGTCAGCAACAGCAGGAGGAACAGCCGCAAGCACAAGTTTTGACCTACGGCAGTCTGCGCATTGATTTTGATCATTTTACAGTCATACGCAATGAAAATGAAATTCAGCTAACAGCCAAAGAGTCCGATATTTTGAAGCTGTTTGTAGCCAATCCGAATCGAGTATTTACAAAAGCACAATTATACGGATTTATTTGGAAAGACGATTATATGGGCGACGAGAACGTGATTAACGTCCATATTCGCCGCCTGCGCGAGAAAATCGAAGAAGATCCCTCTCATCCTGTCCACATTAAAACGCTATGGGGCATTGGCTACAAATGGGAGAATGGTTGATATGAACATCGAAAACATTTCTCAATGGATTATCGTCCTCATCATGTCAATCGTTATAGTATGGCTTTGGCGGGAGCGTGTGGCCTATAAGCGCAAAATAAAGGATATCCGAACCCTACTAGAGCGGATCGTGACGGTGAATCATGCGGAAAAACTGCTATATGTCACAGGTGACGTTGAACTGCAACGACTCATGACGGAAATTAACCGACTACTGGACTTGAATCTCAGAGTGTCTGCAGATTACAACCGTAGCCAAATCGCTATGCGCAAAATGATTTCGAACATTTCCCACGATCTCAAGACCCCGCTTACGGTTGTGCTTGGATATGCCGAGATGCTGGATGGCGATCCGACTATTTTGCCAGAAGAACGTATAAAGCTGCTATCCAAAATTCATCAAAAGACAAGCGAGGCGATTGAGCTGATCGGCAGCTTTTTTAGCTTGGCGAAGCTGGAGGCTAATGATACGGATATTCCGTTGACTCGACTGGAAGTGGGAGAACTGTGCAGACGCAGCATTTTGGAGTTTTATGACCTGCTGACCGCACAGGGGTTTACTGTGCATATTGAGATCCCAGAGCACTCCATTCATGCCTTGGGGAACGAAGGAGCGATTGGGCGGGTACTGAACAATCTGATCTCGAATGCCATTCGCTACGGGGCAGACGGACGGACGCTGGGTCTGGCTCTATCGGAACAGCAGGATACGGTGTGTATCGAGATATGGGATCGTGGGAAAGGCATACAGGAATCTGAGCAGGACAAGGTTTTTGAACGCATGTACACACTGGAGGACTCCCGCAATAAGGCGGTACAAGGCAGCGGACTGGGCCTTACGATTGCCAAACGCCTGGTTGAAGCGATGAACGGAGAAATTCAATTAACTAGTAGACCATATGAGCGGACGGTCTTCTCTTTTACATTGAAGAAAATCAACTATTAGTCGAACTAAACATGCTTAACTTAATAAATTTGTAAGAATCACGAAAGAAAAATGAACATTTCGCCCTTTATCCTTGAATTATCAGCAGTATACGAAGGGAGAACACCCATGACTTACGTAATACGTACACATCAGTTGACAAAGGCCCTGAAGGGCAACGAACTTGTAGCGGGAGTCAGTATGAATGTGCGCAAGGGAGAAACCTATGGCTTTCTCGGTCCTAACGGGGCAGGCAAGACGACGATAATGAAAATGATTACGAATCTGCTCAAGCCGACATCGGGTGAAATTGAATTATTCGGTGAAAAATTAACGCCGAAGTCGTATCATCTGCTCGGACGGATGGGTTCAATTATTGAATACCCGATTTTTTATGACAGGCTGACGGCACAGCAAAATCTCGAACTTCATTGTGAATATATGGGCTACTATAATAAGCAGGCTGTTCGGGATGCCCTGGAATTAGTGAATTTGCGAAATGCAGATGACAAGCCGGTAAAGGATTTTTCGCTAGGAATGAAACAACGTCTCGGGATTGCCCGCGCTATTGCGACTAAGCCAGAGCTACTCATTTTGGATGAACCCATTAATGGTCTGGACCCAGTGGGAATCAAGGAAATCCGCCAACTATTCCACATGTTATGCAAGGAATATGGGATGACCCTGCTCGTGTCCAGTCATATTTTAGCGGAAATAGAGCAGATTGCGGATACGGTAGGCGTGATTAATCACGGACGACTGATTGAGGAAGTATCGATGGAGCAGGTGCGGGAAACCAATACGGAATACATCGAATTTACGACCAACGATTGTAAGAAGGCGGCCTACGTCCTCTCCCATCATTTGAGCCTGAATAATATAAAGGTGATAAATGAACAGAGTATACGTATTTACGATACAAATGTACCGCAGAAACAAATTACGAAGACGCTCATCTTAAATGATATAGAGGTGGATTCCATTCATCAGAAAAGCAGCACGCTGGAAGACTACTTTTTTCGCCTGTTAAACGGAGGTGATCTCCATGCTTAAATTGATGCAGTTGGAGCTGAAAAAATTTCATATGACGGGTTATATCCGTTCAGCACTGATCGCCAATGCATGCATTCTTGGGCTGCTCTGTGTTATTGCGCTGGAAAGTCAAAGCGAAGGAATACCTGAATTCACACAGTACACTCAACTATTGGATCTAATAGACAATTTTGTAAGAGCTACATTTATTGTGTTTGCTTCCGTTCTCCTATGCCGCTTTATCGTCGGGGAATTTAAGTCCAAATCGATTACGATCTTGTTCATGTATCCGATTCATCGTCAAAAGCTGATGATCGCCAAACTCTTAGTCGTATTACTGTTCACGTTCTTGTCCATTATTATTTCGGAAATAATCATTACGGCTGCTATTCATCTGCTCAACCAGTTTGTTTTGATTGTACCGGATAACCTTACTCTTTCGATACTGGGTCAACAATCAGCACGGACGTTAATCAATGCCGTTGCTGCCAGCTTTATGGGATTGGTTCCGCTGTATATGGGGATGCGAAGATACTCTGTACCCACCACCATTGTGACCTCAATCCTGATTGTAGCATTGCTTTTCTCCAATAATAACGGCGCTACCCTTAGCTCCATTGCCCCCGTGCAAATCGGCTTCTCTATACTGGGAATGCTTGTGGCTTATGCGGCGATTCGAGGTATTGAGTATAAGGATATTACCTCGTAATATGTAATTTCGTAGAGCGCTTTCAAAAAACAGATGAAAATCATTGTTCGATATACACACATTTTTCACTGGACTTCATTCTAAAACAGGTATATCCTATAGGAGAAATTAAAAACGGAATAAGGATCTTCGGGGTAGGGTGAGATTCCCAACCGGCGGTATGGCTCATGGAGCTAAGCCCGCGACTCTGTATCTGGCAACAGGATACGGACTGATTTGGTGAGATGCCAAAGCCGACGGTAAAGTCCGGATGGAAGAAGATCGAAATATCAACATGCCGCGAAGTGGATGAATACTGCGTTATTGGTTTTGCAGTAACTTCATTTAACTTGCGTAAAGCGGCAAGTTTATTTGATCAACCCCCGTCTTGCATGGCCTTTCGCCATGGACGGGGGTTTTTGTGCCACCGGTCCTGTATTCGCAAGGAGCTAATTGAGTATGAGTCAATCTTCTACTGTACTAACATCCAAAGGTTTTGATCGTAGCTCCCACATGAAAAGTGGTTTTTGGCTGGTCGCAATTGGAGCAGCCTTGTGGGGCGCAGACCCGCTGTTTCGTATTATTTTGTTAAAGTCATTTACCTCAACACAAATTGTACTAATGGAGCATGTGCTGCTTTTCCTCGCTCTGACACCGATGTTGTGGAAGCATCGTGAGGAGCTCAAAGCGGTACGGCTTCGTCAAGTTTTCGCTATTTTGTTCGTCTCGTGGGGTGGCTCGGCTCTGGCCAGCGTAATTTTCACCATGGCACTCAGCAATGGTGATTTGAATGCTGTACTCTTACTCCAGAAGCTTCAACCCTTGGTCGCTATTATTCTAGCTCGTATTATTTTGAAGGAAATGTTGCCGCGTCATTTTGGATTATTAATTGTCGTCGCTCTGTTCGGGACGTATCTTCTGACCTTCGGTTGGTCGCTCCCCTTCGGACATGTTCGTGATTTTGTCCAGGTCGGTAGTCTACTTGCACTCGGTGCAGCAGTTCTGTGGGGCGGTTCGACAGTCATGGGAAGTTACTTGCTTCGTTCAATGAAATATGAAACGGTAACCTCCCTCCGCTTCATGGTCGCGCTCCCTCTGCTGATTGTCCTCACCTCTGTAGAGCATGCGCCATGGAATATGCCTGCCGGTACATGGGCGGGCGCAGCTGTGATTATCAATCTGCTATTGCAGGCATTGCTTCCGGGTCTTCTTAGCTTATTGTTGTATTACAAAGGCTTAAGTACGACCAAAGCGTCTTATGCTACGATGGCAGAATTAAGCTTTCCCATGGTTGGTGTCGTGATTAACTGGATCGCATTTCAGCAAATTGTCACTGTAGCGCAATTGACTGGTTTTATGCTCATCTGGATTACGCTCTTTATGATTTCACGTCAGCAAAAAAATTAACAGTTCAATGTCCCTTTCATGACTTACCCAAGCCAAATCGTGAAGATGCTTTTGCATCTCTGATTTGGCTTTTTATGTATTCGTATTCATATAAATCATAGTTCTTCAGACCTATTTTCCGAAAAAAGTGTCTAAAACAAGCAATTATTCCTCGTTTCTCAAAGATTACATCTATAAAATTCGTCGGTTTCTGTCGAATAAAACAATGTAGTGATCATCAGACACAGAGGAGCAATAACTATGACTAAAACAAAACAAACAGTTCCGTGGTGGAACAGGTTTCTCAAGCAGTTTTATTTAATGAGGACAAGATTAATAATATCTTTTTTGGCTGTGTTATTGATTCCGAGCGTACTTATCGGGTACTTTTCCTATCAGGGGGCTACGACACAACTCAGTCAGCAAATGGGCGGTTCCGTATACACGAATCTGTATCTGAT
>NZ_WUDQ01000890.1:0-988 GCF_009827695.1 Paenibacillus sp. OT2-17
GCCACATCGCGAAAAAAGTTATAACACATTCCCTTATTTGATGCTGGAGACAGAGCGGGAAGCCGCCCAATTGTTAGCGCTCCAGCAAAATCCCGATATCACGGCAGCCGAGATTTCCAAGCCTGAGTATGCCGAGCTTCTTCAAAATACGCGAGAAGAGTTGCAACGGTCCGGCTATCGAATTTATACAACGATAAATAAGAAAATTTATAACAATATGCGGCAGATTGCAGCCAATCCACAAAATTTTTCTCCATACAGTAAGAAGAAGGGATTAGAGCAGATTGCAGCAATCATGATTGATCATAAAACAGGGGCTATACTCGGTATGATCGAGGGCAGGGATTTTAATACCGAGCAAATGAACTATGCAACTCAAATGACACGTCAGCCCGGTTCTGCCATGAAGCCTATTGCTGCTTATTTACCTGCTTTGGAAAAGGGCTACACTCAGCCAGCCGGTCTTATTGATGATTCACAAATCATATTGAAAGACGGGCGTAAAGGTTATCATATTCCTAAAAATTATAACAGACGGTACGAGGGGCTTATGACAGCCCGTGAAGCACTCAATCGGTCAATCAACATCCCTGCGCTGAGGCTGTTCTTATATGAAGTTAAAATTCCAAATGCTTGGAATTTTGTGCGTTCTCTTGGAATTACGACGATTCAGCCGCAGGATGAACATGCTCAGACAGGGGTTTTGGGTGGACTAAGCAAAGGGGTATCCGTCGAGGAACTGACCGCAGCATATGGAACGATTCCCAATATGGGTGTATATAATGCACCTCATCTGATCAGCAAAATTACGGATGCCAACGGGAAGATCGTATATGAATTTAAACCGCAGACGAAGCGTGTATATTCGCAGCAAACCGCATTTTTGATGACGGATATGCTCAAAACGGTTATATCAGATCCGAGGGGAACCGGCAAACGCCTGCAAAATGCTTTTAAAAGCTACGGTGCCATTGATATCGCCGGTAAT
>NZ_WUDQ01000891.1:0-971 GCF_009827695.1 Paenibacillus sp. OT2-17
ATGCAGTCTCGTCTTAATGTCCTGGAGAAGCACGAGCACTCCTTCACCTCAGGCAGCAATCTAATCTCGGTTACGGCAGCCAAAGCCACGCTGGAGGTTGTATCTGAGCCCGGTTTTCTGGAAGCCGTTCGGTCCAAAGGAAGCCTGCTCGGAACCCTGCTGACGGAGATGGCCGACAAGCACGATTGCATCATCGGTGAGGCTCGCGGCGTCGGATTGATGTGGGGACTGGAAATTGTCGACGAGGATGATGCCCCAGATGCAGTTAAGAGCAATGCGATTATCGACCGCGCTTTTGCCGAACAGCAGCTAATTCTCAGAGGCTCCCGTTACGGTTATGGCAATGTGGTCAAAGTGAGACCTTCCCTCACGGCTACGGAAGATGAGATTGTCGAAATTGTTAAGCGGCTTGACACTGTTCTGACCACCCTACACTAACCATCTGCCTAACAGGCAAAAGGAGGACTATTTATGCTTGCACTGGTATACAAATCAGCTTGGGATGTCGCACTTGAGGAAAGACCTGTCCCGGAGATTAAAAAAGATAACGATGTACTCGTCCGGATCCGGGCGACAGGCGTATGCGGTACGGATTTAGGCATCATCAGTGGCAAATATCATGCCGTGTCGTCCACTATCCTGGGCCACGAATCAGCGGGGGAAGTAATCGCTGTAGGATCAGCCGTCAGTTCAATGCAGCCCGGGGACCGGGTCGTGATTGATCCAACGTACTACTGTGGTCAATGTGATATGTGCCGGACAGGAAGACAGAATCATTGCACACATAAATCCGTAACCGAGACCGGAGTCAGCGCCGACGGGACGTTCACCGATTATTATGTGACGGAGGATCGTTTTCTGTACAAGCTGAAGGATCATATCAGCTATGAAGAAGCAACACTGACCGAACCGCTGAGCTGTATGCTGACCGGAATCAACCAGATTCACCTGCTGCCGAACTTCACAACCAT
>NZ_WUDQ01000892.1:0-965 GCF_009827695.1 Paenibacillus sp. OT2-17
TTTTGCCTGTCATGCTGTAATTCCACTTTTAATCCAAAGCGGTCAGTGTCATATCAATAATATTCATTAATTTTTGCTGATCCGTTGTTGTCTTAACCAACGTACGTAGCCCCAACCACGCATTCATTAAATAATGAGAAATAACTACAGGATCCAAGTCATTCTTGAACTCACCCGATTGTTGACCCTTCAGAACAAGGTTAGTCAAGAGTTCCTCAGTTCGCGAATAACTCTCATCAACTAAGGATGCAACTTCTGGATCCAACACGCCGAGTTCCACGCCTGAATTCACGAGAAAACACCCTAGAGGTTCTCCTTCATTTCTTACTGTCGCCTCAAACAACTCCCGAATTAATTCTTTGATCGGTTTTTGTTTTTCAATCAGAAACCTCATTTTGCTGGTCTGCTTCGTTTCATATCGTTCGAGAGCTTTCATAAATAAGGCATGCTTATCCCCAAAGGTATCATAGATACTTCTTCGGTGAATGCCCATAAACTCAACCAAATCTTGCATTGAAGTTTTCTCATATCCTTGTGCCCAAAATAGGTGTATTGCTTTATCTAATACTTCATTAACTTCAAATTCTTTTGATCTTGCCATCGTCATCACCTCGAATAATCATTATACAATTTAGTGAAGGATCGGCAAACTAGATTTAAAATAAGTGAATACATTACAGGTATGAGGTCTGTCTTACATATTTAACCCAGGATTCTTCGTTTGTCTGCTTGTAACCAATCAGGCGTCCATCCTTTTTCCAGGGCATCCAGGGTTACTCCTGGCGGAACGATAGCATCTATCGCATCCAGGATATCAGTGCTTAATCGGATGTCGCTGCCTTTTAACGTTTCACGAAGTTGCTCAATTGTTCTTGCCCCCACTATAGCAGAAGTAATTGACGAATGAGCTTGTGTAAATGCCATGGCAAGATGAGGCAAAGTTAATCCTGCTTCACCTGCAAGGG
>NZ_WUDQ01000893.1:0-960 GCF_009827695.1 Paenibacillus sp. OT2-17
CAGGGAATGAAAATGAAAAGCTCAACACCATGCTGGCCTCCGGCAAGCTGCCTGATTTTGTCACACTTGGTTGGGGAGAGGACGCGGTCAAAAAAATGATTGAGGGCAAGATGGTGCTTCCGCTCAACAAGCTGGCCGAGAAATACGATCCGTATCTGATTAAAATAGCTGATCCGGCGAAAATGTCCTGGTATCGCCAAACGGACGGGAATGTTTACGGGTATCCTAACGCTTCTTCTTCGCCACAGGATTATCAAAAATACGGCCAAAATTTTGTTTCCAACCAGACGTTTATGGTTCGGAAGGATATGTACGAGGCGATCGGCAAGCCGGATATGAGAACACCGGAAGGATTTTTGAAAGCGCTTCAAAAAGTGAAAGAGAAATTTCCAGAGGTGAACGGTCAGCCTCTTATCCCGATGGGATTCCACGAATTTACGGATAACGGAAATTATTCTTTTGAAGACTATTTACTTAACTTCCTAGCCATTCCTCATGAAAAAGACGGCAAGCTATACGATCGTCGTTCGGACGAAGAGTATATTCGCTGGCTCAAAACATTCCGTCAAGCAAATGAGCAGGGCCTGATCGCCAAGGACGTATTTATCGACAAACGTCCGCAAATGGAGGAAAAGGTGGCACAGGGCCGATATTTTGCCATGTTATATCAGCGCTCTGACTTTGCCACACAACAGGTAATGTTATATGCGAAGGACCCGAACTCCGTCTATATCGCGGTGGATGGACCTTCGAACAGTAAGCTGGACCCGCCGACGCTGGCTGGGCCGGGTATTTCCGGCTGGACGGTGACGCTTATTTCGAAGGATGTCAAAGACAAGGAGCGGGCTATTGAATTTCTGACTTATCTGATTAGCGAGGAAGGAAACCGTGATCTGTATCTGGGGGAGCAGGGCAAGCTGTGGGACATGGTTAACGGTAAGCCAGCCTTCAAGCCAGAGG
>NZ_WUDQ01000894.1:0-955 GCF_009827695.1 Paenibacillus sp. OT2-17
CTTCTACAATGCGCTGGGCCATCACGCAGATATCATAGATATGCCTCAAGTGACCGAGATGATGCGCAGCGGGTTTCTATGGGCAGCCGCAGGCAAACAGGCGGTGGCCACCCAGGGCAGCTCGCTGGCAGAGGCTTATACAGGCATGACAGACAACCAGCAGCGTTAGCGTGGACCGGATGAATTGGTAGTACCTCTGGCAAAGAGTTTGACCACCTGAACTCACCATGGTCAGAAAGGGACAGAGCACAGAAGGAGAACAGACAACACGGACAGTAATACCGTTAGGCGTGTGCCCTTATGCAATGAAGTCCTGATTGAATTCGTATTGCCAGTCTCTAATAGTATCCGATGAAATAAAAGAATGCCATTATCCATTTTTTCTGAAGAAGAAGGGAGTCCAGACATGAACAAAATGAAAGTAGGCATTATCGGGTGTGGTAAAATTAGCGGAATTTACATGGAAAATTGCCATCGTTTCGACATTCTGGAGCTGTACGCAGTAGCGGATCTGGACCAAGGTCGGGCAGAGGAGCAGGCAGTAGCGTTTAACGTTCCGAATGTATATTCGGTAGATGAGATTTTGGCTGATCCGGAGATCGAACTCATTATTAATTTGACCATTCCGGGCGTTCACGCTGACGTTTGTCTCAGAGCTCTTGAGGCAGGCAAGCATGTTTATGTGGAGAAGCCACTTGCCGTCACCCGTGAGCAAGGGCAGGCTGTCTTGGATCTTGCTCATCAAAAGGGACTGCTTGTCGGCTGCGCACCGGAGACCTTCTTCGGTTCCGGTATACAGACATCATTGAAGCTGATTGAAGACGGAGTCATTGGGAGTCCGGTAGCCGCTACGGCTTTCATGATGAGCCGTGGACATGAACATTGGCATCCTGATCCTGAATTTTATTATGCAGTCGGCGGCGGTCCAATGTTTGATATTGGCCCCTATTATTTG
>NZ_WUDQ01000895.1:0-948 GCF_009827695.1 Paenibacillus sp. OT2-17
CCAGATGAACCTATCTTTTCAATTGAACGATGCCAAAGCAAAAGAATCTTTTGAAAAAATCAAAGATATCAGTATTAAGCCCATCGTTATTCAATTACTTGCAGACACCAAACCTGATGAGCTCAGAACGGCTAAAGGCCGGGACCAGTTCAGTGACAAGCTGACGGATCTCATCAACAAGTCGCTCCCTGAAGGTCACCTGGGGAACGCCAAAATTACAGACTTTTTGCTGGCAGCCATTTGATTCCAGGTGAACTTGTCAGGAACACGTAAGGGGGTGAATAACATTGGTGGATGTACTGTCACAAGGGGAAATTGATGCCCTTTTAGCAGCTCTTTCGTCCGGTGAAATGGATGCGGAAGAACTTAAAAAGGAAGATACCCAAAAGAAAGTTCGCGCTTATGATTTTAAAAGAGCGCTGAGGTTTTCCAAGGATCATATACGGAGTCTGACGCGGATACACGAGAACTTTGCACGGTATCTGACCACATATTTTTCAGCGCAGCTTCGTACTTTTGTCCAAATTAATGTCGTTCAGGTGGAGCAGCTTCCTTATGATGAATTCATTCGCTCCATTCCGAAAATGACCATTCTAAACATTTTTGAAGCTGAACCGCTGGAAGGCCGTATGGTGCTTGAGGTTCACCCGAACGTTGCTTATGCCATGTTGGACAGGCTTCTCGGAGGAACAGGTTCGGCACCGTCAAAGGTTGCTGCGTTGACCGAAATCGAGACGACGATCATGGAGCGAATTTTCAGTCGTACCTTTGATAGCCTGCAAGAGGCTTGGAAAACGGTACTAGACATTGAACCGCGCCTAGAGGCGATGGAAACAAATCCGCAGTTCATGCAGATTGTTTCGCCGAATGAAACGATTGCTCTGATTTCGCTTAGCACCAAAATTGGTGATACCACAGGGATGATTAACCTCTGTATCCCGCACGTGG
>NZ_WUDQ01000896.1:0-948 GCF_009827695.1 Paenibacillus sp. OT2-17
TACGCTCCGCCGAACGCGTCGTCAGCCGTTCATCCCAAAGGTGAACGGGTAAACCCAGTAACTCCTTGAGTCGGTTCGCAAACTCGATGCAAATCTCACCGCGTGGACCCACGGTTCCGTTCATGTTTTTTGGCAAACCTACAACAACCTCGCCCACCTCATTGTCACGAACTAAATTTGCAATTTTACCGAACTCACTGTCGTCACCGCGTCGTTCTATGACTTCCAATCCTTGGGCGGTCCAGCCGAAGGCATCACTTACGGCGACCCCAATTCGGCGATCCCCGTAATCCAATCCCATTACTTTCATGCCTGTCTCCTAACGGTGCTTGGCGAGATAGAAACGAACCAACTCTTCAATCAACTCATCGCGCTCTTTTTTACGTACCAGGCTTCTGGCATTATTATGCCGTGGCACATAAGCCGGATCACCGGATAGCAAATAGCCGACGATTTGATTGATCGGATTGTATTCTTTTTCTACCAACGCATCATATACGGTCAACAAAATCTCCTGAGCAGAAGCTTCCTTCTCATCTGCCTTGACATTAAATTTGACCGTTTTGTCCATGGAATCCATTGTTGACACCTCGCTTCCACAAAACATGTGTACATGTTTATGCCAGCTTATTCTTTTACATCATACCATAAGCAAAGCCCTACAAGGAAATATCTAAGCCCGTTTTTTCCCAAAAATCCGCAAAAATTATCGAACTTTATCCTTGTGAGGCTGCCGACACCAGTTCATGCGCACGTTGAAGTGCTTCGTCCAGCTTGCTGGCATCCTTACCACCGGCTTGCGCCATGTCAGGTCGTCCGCCACCACCGCCACCGCATACGGCAGCAATTTCTTTCACGAGCTTGCCTGCATGAAGTCCAGCCTTGGTATGCTCTGCCGGAACTGCTACGACAAAATTAACTTTGTCGTCCATTGCAGCGCCGAGCACC
>NZ_WUDQ01000897.1:0-942 GCF_009827695.1 Paenibacillus sp. OT2-17
GGCAGCTGGGTTCTATTGAGAACGGGCTGCATTTTTTTTGCTACTGTTTTGTTGCCGAGGAAGCAAAACTGTGATACGATATTTTTGCTTCCGAGGAAGCAAAATAACAATTTTTAAGGGGAGAATTTAAGTGTTCAAATTTAGATCACACCATGAACAGAACACAGAACAAATTGTAGATAAACACGCTTTAATATTCGGCCTTATCTCTGTATTTCTTTGCGGAATAGGCTTCAGTATCATAGCACCTGTCGTTCCATTCTTAGTACAGCCTTATATAAGCAATCCGGGACAACAAGCTATCGTTGTCACGCTGCTGACCTCTGTTTATGCCTTCTGCGTGTTTTTTGCGGCCCCCGTACTTGGAGCTCTGAGTGACAAATATGGCCGTCGTCCATTGCTCTTAGTATGCCTTTTGGGTTCCGCAATCGGGTACTTGGTTTTTGGCATAGGAGGAGCTCTATGGGTACTATTTGCGGGACGCATAATAGAGGGGATAACAGGTGGGAGCATAAGCACGATCTTCGCATATTTTGCAGACATCATTCCTCCAGAACAGAGAACCAAATACTTTGGATGGGTGAGTGCGGTTGTAGGTGTAGGCACTGTCATTGGTCCAACTGTAGGCGGATTACTTGCCAAGTTTGGTTATTCTGTACCTATGTATTTTGGAGCAATCATAACTTTATTGAATGTTGTTTATGGATTCTTTTTTATGCCAGAGAGCCTTGCCAAGAATAATAGACTGAAAGAGATTACCTTTGTAAGACTGAATCCATTTACACAGCTTGCAAACATACTTTCCATGAAAAACTTAAAAAGGCTACTTGTCTCGGCGTTCTTACTTTGGATACCCAACGGATCTTTACAGGCCGTTTTTTCACAATTTACAATGGATACCTTCGGTTGGAAGCCTGCACTAATCGGACTTATGTTTTCAAT
>NZ_WUDQ01000898.1:0-941 GCF_009827695.1 Paenibacillus sp. OT2-17
CTGCTTTGTTGAAGCTGATATGGAGTTCAGGCGTGATAATCACATTGACACCGCCTGAACTCCATATCAGCTTCAACAAAGCAGGAATGCTGTGTGAGGACGGTCGGTGCAAAACCTTCTCCGATAAGGCCAATGGCTACGTGCGTGGTGAAGGGGCCGGCATGCTTTTCCTGAAAAAGCTGAAGGATGCAGAGAAGGACGGAGACCATATTTATGGTGTAATTCGGGGTACTGCCGTCAATCACGGAGGCCGGGCCAATTCCCTGACAGCTCCTAATCCGAGGGCTCAGGCGGATGTGTTGGTAAATGCATATACAAAGGCCGGAATCGATCCAAGGACTGTCTCTTACATTGAGGCCCACGGGACTGGCACCGAGCTGGGCGATCCGATTGAAATTAACGGATTGAAAGCAGCTTTCAAAGAGCTTTATGAGAATACAGAGGGACCCGGGATCACAGAATCCCATTGCGGATTGGGCTCGGTGAAGACCAATATCGGACATCTGGAACTGGCTTCTGGAATCGCGGGTGTCATAAAAGTACTGCTTCAGTTAAAGCATAAAAAGCTGGTCAAAAGCCTTCATTGCGAGGCAATTAATCCCTATATAAAACTTGAAGGTAGTCCGTTCTATATCGTTCAGGAGGCGCGGGAGTGGAAGCCACAGCGGGATACTCAAGGGAAAAATATTCCTCGAAGAGCGGGTGTTAGCTCCTTTGGATTCGGGGGTGCCAATGCCCATTTGATAATCGAAGAATACATTCCTGGAAAGCAGGCGCAGAATTCTATTACCCTTACCACCCCAAAATCGGCTATTGTGGTGCTGTCAGCCAAGAGTGAAGGACAACTGCTAGAGCAGGCGCAGCTATTACTAGCTGCAATCGGGGAGCATCCGTTCACAGACAGCAGTCTGGTAGATATAGCGTATACCCTTCAGGTGGGG
>NZ_WUDQ01000899.1:0-940 GCF_009827695.1 Paenibacillus sp. OT2-17
GCCCGCATCAGTCGGGCTGAGGCCGAAGGCGAAGGAGAGCAGGGAATGCTCATGGTCGGTAATGTTGGGGTGAACCGGATTTTATCCAATTGCCTAGATTTCCAGGGCATACGTATGATGAATGACATGGTGTTTCAAAGCCCCGGCGGGTTTGAGGCTACTCAGAAGGGGTATTTTTATCAGAAAGCCCGTGATCGGGACATTCGACTTGCCCAGCGTGTAATCAATGGAGAGAAAATACGTCCGGCATCCAATTCATTATGGTTTTTCAGACCTGCCGGAGACTGCCCAGATACCTGGTATAGCCAGGTCAATACCGGACGTTTTAAAGCCCACTGCTTTTTTAGCCCGACTGTACAGGATTGTCCTAATGTATATTAGACAATTTACAGAATGGCTTTAAGAATTGAATTTAAACTATTTTAGGAGGAATTTACATGATTTCACAGCAAGCTTACCGTCCCGTATCTTATGCTTCCGGCAATGGGTATCCCGAATGGCCAAGAGGGATGACTCCAATCGGAACCATGCAGCCTATGACTGGCTTTCCACCTCAAGTAAGTAGTGGCAGCCCTATGACACCAACGGGTACCGTAGTGCAGGTTCAGACTCCGCAATACGAGCAATCATACATCGAAAATATTTTACGCTTGAACTTAGGAAAAACGGGAACCTTTTATATGACCTATGAAAATAACCGGGAATGGAATGCGAAAATATTCAAAGGCATTCTGGAAGCAGCAGGTCGGGACCACATTATTATTAGTGATCCGGCGACGGGCAAACGGACCATTCTACTAATGCTAAACCTGGACTATGCAACATTTGATGAGCCGTTGTTGTACCAATATCCCGGCGTCATCGGGAACCCGGGTGCATCCCCGGTTCGCTGATGCCTTCATATATATGAGTCTACATCCCCTGCCGTCTGGCAGAGGAT
>NZ_WUDQ01000089.1:0-12167 GCF_009827695.1 Paenibacillus sp. OT2-17
CAACAGCGCCAGTCGGATTGCGAATCAGGTTATTAGCAGCGTGAGTGCCGGAGTATCGGTCAATTCCATGAAGCAAAAGGGAATGAACTCCGATCAGGCTGCCGCGACGCTGACTACCATCCCGTTCCGGTCCAGAGTGTTGTTTAACCCGGTATATGATTATAAACTTTTCATGCCACTAGGGGTTATTTCTGCGGCTCTCCAGCAGTGTTTGCTGCTTGGTATTGCGTTGTCTTGCACGCGTGATAAGGAAGCAGGGACTTGGGGGAGATTTGGTGCATGGAGAAATACCCCTTGGCGTATGGCTATTGCCAAACTGGCACCGTATTATGCAGCGGGAGCTTTCAATGTGCTGACTGTATTCAGTATCAGCGCTTTATGCTTCGATATTCCGTTTAGGGGACAGGTATTACCGTTGATTTTAGTGTCGCTGGCCTTTAACTTTGCACTGTGCGGGTTAGGATTCCTATTCAGTCTCTTTTCCAAGACTAGAGTGGATGCGACCCAAACCCTGATGTTGATTGCTGTTCCTTCCTTTATGCTATCAGGCTATACGTGGCCATTAGAGGCAATGCCCGGCTTCTTGCGGGGGCTTGCTGAAATATTGCCACTGACGTATTACCTGGATGCTGTACGGAATATCACGCTCAAAGGACTGGATATCACATACATCTTCAAAGATATGATTGCCTTGGGCGTCATTGGTTGTGTGAGTCTGCTGGTGTCCTTCGCGATCTATCCGTTATTCTTTAGACAGCACCAGACGACAGGGCAGCATGCCGATGTGCCTGCTCAAGAAGGATTCACGCTAAAAGGCTGAGAGCAACTTTAAATATGGATATCGTAAAAAGGCAGATCAGGAGTAAACCCTGATCTGCCTTTTGCTTATTCATATGGTTTAAAAGTGGAAAAAATATTATTGCGGCGGCTTAAGATCCTCGATAGAATCAATCGGTACATAGGATGGAACGACAAGCCCGGACATAACGCCAGTCATGCTGGTTCCGATGTCATCCACCTTATCCTTGTATTGAGCCCAATAATCAGCATGCGTCAATGGAAGCCAAGCAGCAGCAGTAGCATCTACACTTCCGCCGGCCACGCCAGTCCACATTGGGCCGATTTCCACTTGCAGGGCTGTTACTTTATAGCCCAATTTTTGTTCCAATACATATTTCAATACGTTCGTACTAGCAATTTCAGAATCCCAAGCAGCGTAGCTCAGCTTCAAAGGATCACCGTTGACGGGCTGTAGACCCTTGATCCATTCCTGAACCTTGTCAGGATGTTTATCAGCCCAGTTCTTAGCAGCCTGCTGTGGGGCGGTACCGTCCTGAATCGCGATCATCACTTCACCCATATCTTCAGCAGTCCACTTAAATCGGCTTAGAAATTCATAAGCCACAGGAGCATCCTGCTTCAAGCCTTTGCGGGCGATGGTATGAATTTCTTCCTTATCACCGTATGCTTTTTTAGGATCTTTCAAGTATTTTAAATCATATTTATTAAACATCCAGTGAGGAGTCCAACCTGTTACGACGATAGGCTGCTTGGCTTTGATAGCTTTATCCAGTGTAGCGGTCATAGCAGCTCCAGAGCTTTCAAGCAGCTTCCAGTCGGATAAGCCATAGTCATTCATAGCTTTAGCGGTTAGCTTCATTAGTCCGGCTCCAGGGTCGGTACCGACAATGCGGTAGCCGACCTCTTTGCCAAAGTCCCCAGTTGTGGCGGAAGCCGGAGCCGCTTCGGCTCCGTTATCCTGCAAATCAGTAATCGATTTAACATCCATGTAAGCTGGAACGACCAATCCGGTTTTAACACCACTCATATTAGCCCCAAGATCGTCGAGCTTATCCTTGTATTTAGCCCAGTAATCCGCGTGGGTTAACGGCAGCCATGCGGCAGGTGAAGCATCTACATCACCACTAGCGACACCCGTCCACATAGGACCTGCTTCCACTTGCAGTGCGGTTACTTTATAACCTAGTTTGTTTTCCAAAATATATTTCAGCAAATTCGTGCTGGCAATTTCAGAATCCCAAGCCACATAACTTAGCTTGAAGGTATCACCATTGACAGGTTGCAGTCCTTGAGTCCATTCCTGAACCTTGTCGGCATGTTTCTCCGCCCAATCCTTGGCAGCTTGCTCAGGACTGGTTCCGGCTTGAATGGCGACCATCATTTCACCCATATCTTCTGGTGTCCATTTGAAACGTTTCAGAAACTCATAAGCGATAGGAGCATCCTGTTGCAATCCTTTACGGGCAATCGTATGAATACCCTCGGCTTCACCATAAGACTTCTTAGGGTCTTCCAAATATTTGAGATCATACTTGTTGAACATCCAGTGAGGAGTCCAACCTGTAATAATGATCGGTTTTTTCGCTTTAATGGCTTTGTCCAGTGTGGCCGTCATGGCTGCACCGGAACCTTCAACGAGCTTCCAATCAGACAAATTGTAGTCTTGAATTGCTTTGGCAGTCGATTTCATAATGCCTGCCCCGGCATCAATACCGATAATTTTGTAACCGACTTCTTCGCCAACCGGGTTGGCAGCAGCGTTACCTTTGCCAGATGCGGAATGATCCGTACCAACAAAATATTGAGATGCACCAGCGATCAAAATGACAGCTGTAACTGCAGAAGTAATCCATACTTTTTGCTTGCTGGATACGCGGCTTTTGCCTTTTTGCGTAGGTT
Organism: Paenibacillus sp. OT2-17; assembly: GCF_009827695.1. NCBI lineage: Bacteria > Bacillati > Bacillota > Bacilli > Caryophanales > Paenibacillaceae > Paenibacillus > Paenibacillus sp. OT2-17. The sequence continues at coordinate 2,701 of NZ_WUDQ01000089.1, forward strand.
TAAACAGGTTTTGCGTAAAACGGTCAAGCACAATAGCCAGGACGACAACAGCTAGGCCGGCTTCAAAACCTTTACCGATTTGCAGCTGTGTCACAGCACGGTACACAACAGCACCGATGCCTTCTGCACCGATCATGGAAGCAATAACAACCATGGACAGTGACAGCATAATCGTCTGGTTAATACCAGCCATTAAGGTAGGCAATGCCAGTGGAAGCTGAACTTTGAACAGCTTTTGCGCAGATGTTGAACCGAAAGCGTCTGATGCTTCGATCAGCTCACCCGATACTTGCATAATCCCCAAGTTGGTCATACGAATGGTTGGGGGGATAGCAAAGATAACAGAAGCGATAACACCTGGTACAACACCTAGGCTGAAAAAGGTAACCGCTGGGAGCAAGTACACGAACGCAGGCATCGTCTGCATAAAATCAAGTAAAGGCGTGATAATGCGTGATGCGGATTTACTGTATGCACACCAGATCCCGATGGGAATCCCGATAACAATGGATACGAGCGCAGACGTGATGACCAGTCCCAGCGTATTCATTGTTTCACTCCAATAGCCGAGATTATCAATTAGCAGGAAGCCGATGACAGTAAACAGCGTAAGCTGAACCCGCCCGATCATAAAGGCGATAATCCCGATAATCACGATGAACACCAGAGGGTGCGGAAGCATGAACAGGCCTGAGAAAAAGCCTACTACAGCTTCTATAATGGAAGAAATAACATTAAACAATCCAGCCAGATGAATACCCATCCAGTCGACAATGGATTGAATCCACTCAGCGATTGGCAGTTTCGGTATCATGGGCATTCACCTCCTTCATAGTGGTAACATCTCCACCAAGTGCGCCGAGCAATGCTCCACGGACGATAACGCCCAGTAGCTTCTGCTTATCATCGACTACAGCCAGCGGCACTTTGGACGAGCTTGTAATTTCAAACAAATCATTAATGACAGTCTCGGCAGGAACCTGCGGTCCGTCAGTGATCAAAATATCTTCAATCTTCAAATTGTTGCGCAGTGCATGCACAGCATCCTCGGCGTTAATAACACCCAGTAGCTTTTTGGTGCGGTCAATGACGAACAAATTGGAAATCCCACGCTCCCGCATCAATTCCAGAGCCACACGCGGACCACGATCCATGGTAATGGTTTCTGGACGAAGCATGACATGAGCAGCCGTCAATACCTTGGACAGATCCACATCCTCGACGAAGCGGGCTACATAAGAGTTAGCCGGTTGGATCATAATTTCTTCCGGTGTACCGATTTGTACGACCGCACCGTCTCGCATCAATGCAATCCGGTCACCAATCCGCAACGCTTCATCCAGATCATGGGTGATAAACACAATTGTTTTCTTCATTTTATCTTGAAGCTCCAACAGCTCATCCTGCATGTCACGGCGAATAAGAGGGTCCAATGCACTGAACGCTTCATCCATCAGAAGTACTTCAGGGTCATTAGCCAGCGCCCGTGCCAGACCGACACGCTGCTGCATACCGCCACTCAATTCATCGGGCATTTTATCGCCCCAGTTTTTAAGACCAACCAGTTCCAGCGCTTGTTGCGCTTTTTCCTGACGCTGTGCTTTTTCTACCTTTTGAATTTCAAGACCATATTCTACATTTTCTAGTACAGTCCGATGTGGGAACAGGGCGAATTTTTGAAAAACCATGCTGATGGTTTTACGACGAACTTCACGAAGTTGTTCTTTGTTCATCTTACGGAGATCTTTGCCGTGGACCAGAATTTCACCGGAGGTAGGCTCAATCAAGCGATTTAGCATTCGCACCAAAGTGGACTTGCCACTGCCCGATAAACCCATAATTACGAAAATTTCACCTTGCTTAATTTCCATGTTGGCCTTATTGACACCAACAGTAATCTGTTTTTCTTTGGCCAACTTTTCCTTGCCCCAGCCTTGCTCCAGGAGCGGAACACCTTGCTCTGCGTGAGGACCAAAGAGTTTGCTGACATTTTTGACTTCCAAAATCGTCATACATACACCTCTTCTTTCTATACTTTGCTTGGTATTAACCCCATGTTGCATTAAGGATTGAGTATAAAAATCATAATTCTGAACATCCTGAACGGTTAATGACAAAATTAATTGTAACAGAAGCATTGCTTACATTTCAAACAAAAAAACTGTTCATAAAGTACGTACAGAAAAAACTGTACAAAGTTTCCTTTGATATGCTCCTTCGTTCTATAGAATGCTCAAACATTCGGAACTTTACAACCGATAGTGCTTTTTTTAAAATAGACAATGAAATATAACCATAAGAAAAAGATTTATGTATATCCATAATTTTAAAAGTTTACTATCATTAGCAATTTTGCGAATTATGATTTTGAACGATCCATGCTGTTGTAATATAGACAGAAGCTTTGTTTTTGAAACATTTCATTTATATTGAAAGATTTCATACATTGCGTCAAAGCTAATCTTTTACGGGTAAATCGTTCATACTAGGTTGTGCAAAATGCTCTAAAATTAGGAGGTTGCAAGCATGAGCTTGTACCAGTTAGGTGATGAGCAGCAGGCTTCGCTGCAAAAAATTCGCAAACGTGTTATAGAAGCTATAGGTAAAAACATGGACCTGTATGGGATCACTTTGTCTGCGGGGCATTTATACGGTTTGCTTTTTTTTGCGGATAAACCGATGACGCTGGACGAGATGGGCCGTGAAATGGAAATGAGCAAAACGAGCATGAGTACAGGAGTTCGAACATTATTGGATCTGAAAATGGTAAATAAGGTATGGAGCAAGGGCTCACGCAAAGACTTGTATGAAGTCGAATATGACTGGCATCAAACCTTCACTGATTTCTTCGCTATTAAATGGAGAAAAGCGGTAGAAACAAATTTACTGGTGTTGCGCAAAGCCATTGATGAGCTGGACAGATTGATGAATCAGGGGGAAGAGTACGAGGAATTTAAGGCGATTCTTCAGCAAGATCGTATGAAAATGAAGCAGGCCGTCGCTTATTACAAGTGGCTAGACCGACTAATTGACTCTATGGAAAGCGAAGAAATTTACAAGCTGATTCCCAAAGAAGAAGTTCGGGATTAATCGCTATTTCTCTATCTTGTTTATAAAAATGCCGGAGCGCAAAAGTGCTTCCGGTATTTTTTGGTTTGGCCGTGTGCAAAGGGTATAATAGAGATATGTAAAGATTGATATTATACCGTTGTGTTGAAGATACGAAATAAAGGAGGCTTCATGATGGAGAGTATTACAGTACATACTCGTTTAGGTCAATTACGTGGGGAAACGGGGAATGGATATCATGTATGGAAAGGTATCCCATATGCACAGCCTCCTGTTGGAAAACTACGTTTTCACGCGCCCCAGCCTTTGGAGTCTTGGGAGGGTGTACGGGCTGCGACGAGTTTTGGGCCAATCTGTCCGCAACCTATGCCATCCGCTGAAAGCATGACTGGAAATCTGGTGGAACCGCCTAAGCAGTCAGAGGATTGCTTATACCTGAACGTTTGGACACCTGCTTCGAAGGCACCTGAGAAGGGACGCCCGGTGATGGTGTGGATTCATGGCGGTGCCTTTGTCACGGGGTCCGGGATTATACCTTTATATGACGGGGAACGCATGGCGAAGAATGGCGATGTTGTGGTTGTTACGATCAATTATCGATTGGGGCCGTTAGGATTTTTGCATCTGACTCCAAAGGGAGATGGCCTGACCTCTAATGCGGGACTGCTGGATCAGATCGCTGCGCTGGAATGGGTTAGGGATCACATCTCTGCCTTTGGCGGTAACTCGGACGACAAAGCTTCTTTAATGGAAGACAGGGAACGACTTCTTTCACGAAGACCGATCACGTCGCCAAGACTTACTTGGTAAGAAGCGATGTCAACTTTTTTACCGTTCACAGTAACGTGACCGTGAGCTACCAATTGACGTGCGCCTGCACGGGAATTAGCAAAGCCAAGACGGAACACAAGGTTGTCCAGGCGGCTTTCCAGCAAGAACATAAAGTTTTCACCAGCGATACCGTGCATGTGTTGAGCTTTGTTGAACAGGGTACGGAATTGTTTTTCACCCAAGCCGTACATGTGACGCAGCTTTTGTTTCTCTTGAAGCTGCATACCGTAGTTGCTGATTTTTCTCCGTTGGTTTGCACCATGTTGTCCCGGAGGGAAAGGGCGTTTCAATTCTTTACCTGTGCCGCTCAGGGAAATACCGAGACGACGGCTCAATTTAAATTTAGGACCAGTGTAACGTGCCATTATAGAGTTAACTCCTTCATAATTAAAATTTGAGTTGGGGCTCTCTTTGCGCTCCAATTTGTTCGGCGCTACCAATTAAGGTAAGACGCACTACTGACAGAAAAGTTCAGCCGCTGTCCTGTCAGCAACAAAAAAGATGAGGGTGACACAAACTGTTACGCCCAAAATTTAAGATCCGCACAGTAGATAGTTCTGCCGTACAGTCTTTTTCATTAATATATACTATATGTAAGAGTGGGTCAATGTCAAGAAAAGAAAAAGAATGAAAACGTCAGAATTTGTCGATAGGGCTTAAGAACTAAAAAAGTGGGACGAATTTCTGAAAAATGGATGCAAATTTCTAGAGTTGAGAGTAAAATAGATCATATTATGAGCTATAGTGGTGTATAGCCGCTGTCTTGGTACAGCTAATTTTGCTGTGAAGGAGCGCCTTAATATGTCGGAATTTTCAACAACGGATCAGCAAATGCTTGACAGTAAAACAGTCCAGGCTGGCGGTGCTCCGCTGTTTGATGATAAAGGATATACGTCTTTTGCCTGGCTCCAGAACATGGATATGACACCCTATGATTTCCCCTATATTAACCAGCTGCTTGTCCAAGGATATCGGAGTTGGTTACAGCAGAGCAATGGTATATCCTGGATTAACGAAGAATATACTGCTGTTTTTAATTTTATAGGTGTTCGTGTTGCTGGTAGGGAAGAAGATGATGACGAGGATTTGGATTTGGTCGAACGTTGTTGCATATCTAGAGAGATGGAAGTGAGTCAGCGCAAACTTCGTGATGGAAGCCTTGCGTTTGTGTATATGGTTCCCATACTATGCCGTAATTACAAGAGGGAGCCCTTTGCCGCTCTTCGTTTTACACGGCCTGCTCAACATTCTGTCTCAAATCAGGACACATTGTTAGCAGCTGCTTTACATTTTAAATCCTGCTTTTACTCGAAGTTTGAGTATATATTTATGGAAGATATCCTTGGGATGCAGAATCGAAGCGATCGTGAAGGTAGACGCCGTTCTATTTTATTTCAGATTGTAAAACGGATGCATGACAAAATTGACGTGGAAGGCGTGCTGGATGAGGTATTCGGGAGCATCGCCTATTTGTTTCCCCATGTAGATATCACCTTGTATATGAGTCAGGATCGACACAGTCGCAATCCGCAGGTCAAACCTTTGCTGCTGCATGAACGGGACGAAGATGTATGCGTCCGTGCATTTATGAAAGGGCAAATGGCTGTGAATGAGCCTGTCGGTACACAAGATGAAAGGACTGAAATCGGCATCCCATTACGTGGCAAGCAGGGTGTATACGGTGTTTTCCATATGATCCTTCCATCGGGTGCGGATAGTATGAAAAAAGTGGATGTAGAGCTGATTGCCATGATGGCGGATACGGCTGGCACTGCATTTGAAAATGCGAAGCTGCTTGAGCAGTCTAATGTACTTATTCATGAATTGCGTCTCATTAATGAACTGGTTCAGCGCTTGAATCAGAGCCTGAAGTTAAATGAAATATTTGAATTTGCCGTGCAGGAGTTATTAAAAATGTTCATGGCTGACTTTTGTTGTATTGTACAGCTTGATCAGGATGGAAGCTGTTTTAAGGTCATGTCGAGTAATGTGGAAAGCTTAAAATTAGAAAGTTACCCTCATGAAGAGGGATTTGCTGGACTGATACGCAAAACAGGAGAACCAGTGATTGTGTCGGACTATAGAAAGGATGGGAAGATAACCTCTCATTTTATGGATGCGACGGACTCCCAGTCTTTGATGGCTGTACCTATGAAGACCAGCGGTACTCCTAGAGGGGTTATACTATTGTCCAGCAAGCTTCCACACTTTTTCTCTTATGATAATTACAAAATGCTGCAAATGCTAGCCCCTCATATCGGGTTGGCGGTAACCAATGCTATGCTGCACGCTGAGGTGCGACGTTTGGCTAATATGGATATGTTAACAGGTCTGTATGTACGTCATTATGTGGACCAAATCATTCAGCAACATCAGGAAAAGGATTTCTGTGGATCTCTTATTTTGGTAGATATTGATCAATTCAAACAGGTGAACGATACGTATGGGCATCAGACGGGTGACGAAATTCTGAAAAGCGTCAGCAATATCGTTCGTTCGGCGACTCGCGATGAGGATGTATGTGCCAGATGGGGCGGCGAGGAGCTTGCCATTTATTTACCGCAGCTGGGGGTACAGCAGGCGCTCGGATATGCAGAAAAAATACGTTACCGTGTACAGCATGAAACCGAGCCTCAGGTGACTGTTTCTTGCGGGATTGCTGAATGGAACTGGCTGGACGAGCAGATCAGTATTGAATCTTTATTTTATGGGGCTGATATGGCCTTGTACGAAGCGAAAAATGAAGGACGCAATCGAATAGTTGTTGATCATGTAGCCAATGTGTAGAGAATATTTCTTAGGGAATGTTCTCTTTTTGTCTTGCATAACCCATTGCAGACAGGTAATCCTAAACGTAGCTTTATCGTGTGTATGTTTGAACTATAGGGAAAACACGATAAAGTGAACCAGGTAGCATAACTGCCTTGAAGCAGGATTATTGCTCATGAGTACAGTTATGTTCAGGATAGGACGGATGATGGGATGCATTGGAGAAAGCAATGGGTGATTCAGGTTTGTGGTGTGTTCCTTGTGATAGGTGTGTTAAGTGGTTGTGCACTGGATCGACAATATACTCCTGAGCAGATTTTTAAGAGATCTGTTGCAGGAATGGCTGGCAAAGAGATGGTAACGTTTACTGGACGGACTGCAATTAGAGCTGACAGTGGTCTGCCAACGAATAAGCAGTTTGAATATCGCGGTAGGCTAAGAAATCACGATGAATTGATCATGCATTGGGGCTCTACAGAAGCTTTTCGTAAGCAAGGTGGCTACGTAGCCCTGCAACAAGGTAAGTCCGAGCATGATGTTACACAAGAACATTTTCTTCGTCAGAGTGGAAAATGGGTTGCGCTGACATCCGGTTATCCCCCTCTGGGTGGAAATGGTATGTTAAATCGCTTCAATCCGATTCAGGAGCTTGAGGAATTAAATACACTGAATAAGAGCATTCGTATGGAAACGGGAGCTGCCCGGGGAACTTGGATGTTGAGGATTGAACCGGAATCTGCTTCGGCAAAGCGCTGGTTGAAAGATCGTTTAATAAAAGAAATGAATACGTTAAACCCTCAAATCGGGATATTAAAAACGCAGCATACAGGAACGAATCGAGAACTGCAAAAGAAGCTGACTCAAGTATGGTCACAAAGTTGTGAGGATATGTGCAACCAGTTGGAGCAATCCATTGTGCGTACTGTGTATCATCTGACCATAGATCGCCAAACAGGTTTACCCTTAAAGCTTTCATCGGAATGCAGGATTTCCCGACAGGGAGTGAATGAAGAGCTGCATCAAGAGGCTTTGATAACCAGAGTTACTTTTGAGGACTACAAGTAACGGAGCGGGCGTGATACAATGAATTTTGAATTAACCATTGTTCAAAAAGAATGAAATAGAGAAGGAGAGACACTACATGAAAGATCCTAGAATACTTAAGCTGGCGGAAAATTTGGTAGGTTACTCTGTTGAGGTGCAGCCTGGAGAAAATGTATTGATCGAAATGATTGGTACAGAGCGTGACTTGCTTAACGCCATCATTCATGAAGTTGGTAAAAAAGGTGGAAATGTTTTTGTACAACTTACAGACCGTAAGGTACAGAGCGCCATGCTTCGTCACGCGACAAAGGAAATGCTGGAGACCTGGGCTGAGATTGACCTTAACCGGATGAAGCAAATGCACTGCTACATCGGAATTCGTGCAGGGGAAAATGTAAATGATCTGTCAGATGTGCCGGAAGATAAAATGAAAATGTATAATTCCATTTATCAGCATGCGGTACATAGCGAACAACGGGTGAAACACACCAAATGGGTAGTGCTGCGTTATCCGAATGACAGCATGGCTCAATTGGCGAATATCAGCACAGAAGCATTCGAAGATTTTTATTTCGATGTGTGTAATCTGGATTATGCAAAAATGGACAAAGCTCAAGATGCATTGGCAGACCTGATGAATCGGACGGACAAGGTACGGATCAGCGGACCGGGTACGGATTTGAATTTCTCTATTAAGCAAATCGGAGCTATCAAGTGTTCAGGTCAATGCAATATCCCGGATGGCGAAGTATACAGCGCACCTGTACGTGATTCCGTTAACGGAACTATCAGCTACAATGCACAAACCCTGTATAATGGTATTACTTTTGAAAATGTTAAATTCCGTTTTGAAAATGGTAAGATCGTGGAAGCGACGAGTAACGATACGAAGCGGCTGAATGATATTCTTGATTCTGACGAGGGAGCACGTTATATTGGCGAGTTTGCCATCGGGTTTAATCCGCACATTTTACATCCAATGAAGGATATTTTGTTTGACGAGAAAATCGCTGGCAGCTTGCATTTTACACCAGGTCAAGCTTATGAAACAGCGGATAACGGTAATCGTTCATCCATCCACTGGGATTTGGTGTTGATTCAGCGTCCAGAATATGGCGGTGGTGAAATTTATTTTGACGATGTTTTGATTCGTAAAGACGGCATCTTTGTACTGCCTGAGCTGGAGCCATTAAACCCTGAAAATTTAAAATAACGATATCCGTTCTTGCTGAGAAAGCGATTTCAATGTATTATTATGGATGAGTAACGATACATGACAATTCAGTAAAGCGAGGGATCTCTATGTCCAATAATAACGCGGCTGTTGTTGAAATTGCACAGACGGCGAGCAAGTTCACCTCTTCCATCGTCCTTCATTCCGAAAATAAGTATATTGATGTGAAAAGTATACTGGGCTTGTTTACGACCCTAGTCAGCAGCCATAGCTATGAACTACACGTTCATGGACCAGATGCGGAGGAAGCTAAGAAAGCGATCATCGAGGTGTTCGAGAAGCACGGACTTCATATTTCAGTAGCCAGCTAACTTTATTCTTGAAGCAAAAGCATCCCTACCTGTAACTGTAGGGATGCTTTTTTTGTCAGGTTCTTGTATTAGCCTGCAATTTGGTCTAATATTAAGGATAGGACGTCTTGTGCGACATTGAGACATAGGGGGGAAGAATCCATGACTTCATCTGATTTGCAGGAACAATTGAATATCAAGCCTATTAATCTGCTTCAGGAAGATGCAGA
>NZ_WUDQ01000008.1:0-81351 GCF_009827695.1 Paenibacillus sp. OT2-17
TCCGTGACAATGGCTTCAACGTATTGGCCTCGGTCGTAACCGAAAGCGCGGCAGCCAGCTTGTCCGAAGTGGGACTAGACGTACGTACAGGCCGAATGACAGCCGATGAAATGGCTGCAATGATTCGGGAGCAGGGAATACTGGCCGTCGTTGATGCCAGTCATCCTTTTGCAGAAGAAGCACATGCGAATGCGATGACAGCCGCTCGCGTATCCGGAGTTCCTTATATTCGCTACGAGCGAACGGGACTGGTATATGACAATCATCCGTTGCTCCACATCGTGTCTTCCTATGAAGAGGCCGCATTAGAAGCGAAGCAACTCAAAGGCTCTGTAATGCTTACGACAGGCAGTAAGACGCTCGGCACGTTCACCAAGCATTTACTCGGAGACCCGGAGATTCGTCTGGTTGCACGCATGCTGCCGCGCTTGGACAATATGGAGAAATGCAGCGAACTGGGCATGGAGCAAAAGAATATTATTGCCATGCAGGGACCCTTTTCCCGCGAGATGAATGAAGCATTGTACAAGCACTATGGCACGACCGTGATGGTCACCAAGGAAAGCGGACGCACGGGAGCAGTGGATGAAAAGGTTCAATCTGCATTGGAGCTGGGGATTCACGTACTTTTGATTTCCAGGCCGGAAGTGGAATTTGGCACAGTATTTGATCATTTCGACGGAGTCATCGACGCACTGCGTATAGACAAAGAGGAGTCTGTGCTTTAAGACATAAGCCTATGAAGTTGGTCGGTCCAGTCAATCCGATGAATTCAGAACGATTTCTGGCGTGTATTTAAAATATAGTCATCTTAAAATGTGCAGTTTTTGTGTAGAGGTGTTTGTAACTCCTTAACATGAATGTCATTTTCCCTATATAAGACGAACTTGAAAAATGAACATAAAACGGAGTAGTCGGAATGGTGCTGTACAAGCGTAGCGGTCGCTTTTGTCCCCGGATTTCTACGCTGATCATAAGTTTTATTCAAGGAATCCGGGGGCGGTGGCGATGGGAAGCACCATCCGACTGCGTAGTGGAACAATAGGTAACTTTAGTGTTCTAAGCTAATTTAATTTTCTAATTTTCCATAAGGGAGTGGTCGATACGATGGATTTTAAAACAGATTTCAAACCGCTAACGGTACAGCCGCAGGAGATTGAAGGCAAAAGCTTCGAGATGATCACAGAAGAACTGGGAGAGCATCCTTTTACAGCAGAGCAATATCCCGTTGTACAGCGTGTCATTCATGCATCTGCTGATTTTGAGCTGGGCCGGAGCATGGTGTTTCATCCAAAAGCGATTGAAGCCGGGGTTGCAGCTATTCGCGCAGGGCAGCAGGTAGTGGCGGATGTGCAAATGATTCAAGCGGGGCTGAGCAAGGATCGTATCCGTCAATTTGGTGGGGATGTGCATGTGTACATATCTGACCCTGACGTCATGGAAGAAGCGAAAAGGCTGAATACGACACGCGCCATTATTTCCATGCGCAAAGCGATTCAGGCGGGCGAAGGCGGTATCTATGCCATTGGTAATGCGCCGACAGCGTTGCTGGAGTTAATTCGTCTGGTGAAAGAAGGAGCAGCTAAGCCCGGACTGGTAATTGGCATGCCCGTAGGCTTCGTCTCGGCGGCAGAATCCAAGGACGAGCTGCGCAAGCTGGATATTCCGTTCATTACGAATATTGGACGCAAGGGCGGCAGTACAATTGTTGTAGCAGCATTGAATGCGATCTCCTTAATGGCTGTCCGCTAGATGCGGTTGTCCGTTTGCTGTATCATGAAATGAATTGGAACATGATCAGCAGAAGAGGTTAAGGAGGAATTGGCATGGAAAAGGAAGCGGCGTCCGTCGACAGGCCCAAACGGATGAAAAGCGGTGAAGCTCCCGCACCGGACAAGCCGATGCGGTCAGGCTTTACGACTGGAGCTTGTGCGGCTGCAGTGGCCAAAGGAGCGGTACAACTGCTCATCACGGGCATTCCGCCGAAGGAAGCAGTGATATCGCTGCCCGCGGGCTTTGATCATGCGTTTGAGCTGATTGAGCCTGTGTTGGACGCGGACGAAGCTTCCTGCACGACGATCAAGGACGGTGGCGATGACCCAGATGCCACGCATCAGGCGAAAATTATCGCGTCCGTTAGCTGGCGCGAGGAGCCGGGCATTGAGCTGGACGGTGGCATCGGCGTGGGGCGGGTAACGAAGCCCGGTCTGCCTGTGCCTGTCGGGGAAGCAGCGATTAATCCGGTGCCGCGCCGGATGATTACGGAGGCTGTGACAGGCGTGCTTGAAGAGCATGGATCGGCCAAAGGTGTCCGTGTCGTCATCAGCGTACCGGACGGTGAAGAAATTGCCAAGAAAACGTTGAACGGGCGACTTGGCATTCTTGGCGGTATTTCCATACTAGGCACGCGTGGTGTGGTCGTTCCGTTTTCCACGTCAGCTTATAAAGCCAGTGTCGTGCAGGCCATATCGGTTGCGCAAGCGATGAACTGCCAGGAAATAGTCCTGACCACAGGTGGCAGCAGTGAAAAATATGCCATGCAAATGTACGATCAGCTGACGGAAGAGGCCTTTATTCAGATGGGGGATTTTGTCGGCTTTGCCATTAAGCACGGGAAACGGCTGGGAATGAAAAAGATTATTCTCGTCGGTATGCCCGGCAAGCTGTCGAAGGTAGCTCAAGGTGTCATGATGGTTCACTCCAAGAGCGCACCGGTGGACTTTGGCTTTTTGGCTGAGGTCGCGCGTGAAGCAGGTGTGGACGAGTCGCTTGCAGCGGCAGTGGCAGAGGCGAATACAGCTACGCAGGTGGCAGATATGATGACCGAAGCGAATGCGCTGAGCTTTTTTGAAAAGCTGTGTACCTATGGATGTCAGCATTGTCTGGACCATGCAGGTGGTGGAATTGTCGTGGAAATGGTACTGGTAACGATGAAAGGGAACGTGCTGGGGAGGGCGAGAGTCGGTGAGTAGAGTGATTCGTGTCATTGGTATCGGTGAAAATGGAGCGGCGGGTCTGTCGCAGGAGACGCTGGAGCACATTGAGCGTGCCGACCTGCTGGTTGGTGGAGAACGCCAGCTAGCCTTTTTCAAGGCATTCGCAGGGGAAAAACGAACATTAAAGAGCGGCTTATCTGCCGTGGTAGAAGAATTGGGACGGTTGCGCAAGGACAAGGATATTGTCGTGCTTGCGTCAGGCGATCCGCTTTTTTTTGGAATTGCAGGTTATTTGTCTGCCAAGCTGGGGGCTGAACATCTGGATATTTTGCCGCATCTCAGCTCGGTTCAGCTGGCGTTTGCGCGTCTCGGTGAAAGCTGGCAGGATGCGGTGCTGGAAAGCGTACACGGCCGTCCGATGACCGGATTGGCGCAGCGGATCGACGGACAGAACAAGGTCGCGCTGCTGACGGATGACCGAAATCATCCCGCCACAGTCGCTGCCTATTTGCTGCATTATGGCATGACGGAATATGATGCCTTTGTCGGCGAGCATTTGGGCGGACCGGATGAGGCGTATCAGCATTATACGCTGGAAGAGATGGCACAGAGAACGTTCCAACCATTGAATGTGGTTATTTTACGCCGCCGTAAGGGCGAAGACGTGCCTGCAATTCGTCGGGGATTTGGCTTCGAGGATGCGGAATTTCACCAGCGCAAGCCGGAAAAAGGGCTGATCACGAAGCGTGAAGTACGCGTATTCAGCTTGTCCGAGCTGCGTCTGACCGAACGAAGCATCGTATGGGATATCGGCGCAGGCTCCGGCTCTGTAGCGGTGGAATGTGCGCGGCTGGCCAGGTATGGGCAAGTATTTGCCATTGAGAAGAATGAAGGCGATCTGGCTAATGTCGAAGCAAACAAAATCAAATTCCGTACCGATTTCCCGGTCATTCATGCCAAAGCGCCTGCCGGATTGGAAGATCTGCCAGACCCGGATGCGGTGTTTATCGGTGGGAGCGGGGGAGAATTGGCTGAGCTGATTCGTCTGTGTGCTTCCCGTCTACGTAAGGATGGACGAATTGTAGTGAATGCTGCAACGATTGAGACGCTGCATGACGGTATGAAGGCGATGCAAGCAGCAGGACTCGATACTTCGGTGACGTTACTGCAAACAGCGCGTAGCAAGCCGATTTTGAATATGACTCGTTTTGATGGACTCAATCCGATATATGTTATTACAGGACAGCCGGTGGTGGACGTGGCTGATGAAGTAGCAGGGGAGTAAGCTGGTAATTCAAGAGGGGGAGAGAGACAGCATGAATACGACGGCAACAGGAACACTTTACGGCGTAGGTGTGGGGCCGGGTGATCCCGAGCTGATTACAGTCAAGGCGTATCGCATGATTCAGGAATGTGCAGTTGTGGCTTATCCGAAGAAACGCCGGGGAGGTAAGTCGTATGCTCACGAGATCGTGGAGTTGTACGTCAACCCGGAGGAAAAGGAGATGCTGGGACTCATTTTTCCAATGACCAAGGACCCGGTTGTACTAGAGCGTGAATGGAACAAAACGGTGGTTGCTTGCTGGGAGGCACTGAGTCAAGGCAAGGATGTAGCCTTTGTTACAGAGGGAGACCCTAATCTGTACAGTACCTTTATTCATTTGGCACGGCTCATGAAGGATCTCCATCCTGAGGTGCCGATTGTATCTATTCCGGGCATTTCGTCTGTGTTGGGGGCGGCAGCAGCGCTGGAATTGCCTTTGGCAGACGGAGATCAGCAGGTCGGTATTATTCCGGCTACGGATGATCGGGAAGCGATGAAGCGGGCGATTGAGAATCACGATACGGTCGTGTTTATCAAGGTTGCCAAGGTGCTGGATTTGATTTTGGATGTGCTGGATGAACTTAATCTTGGGGACCGTGCATCTGTCATTACCAAGGTCACTTCTCCTTATGAAATGGTATGGCGCAACGCACGTGAGCTGCGCGGACAGGAACTTGAATATTTGAGTTTAATGGTGGTGAGCAAATGACGTTGGAGCCAAAAGTATATATCGTAGGAGCAGGCCCCGGCGATCCGGAGCTGATTACTGTCAAAGGCTCCCGGATTCTACGCACGGCCGATGTGGTATTGTACACGGATTCACTCGTGAACGACGAGTTGATTGCTACGGCCAAACCAGAGGCGCAGGTACTGCAAAGCTCAGGCATGGATCTGGAGCGGCAGGTCGAGATTATGAGCGAGGCTGTGCAGGCTGGACGCAGTGTAGCTCGCGTACATACAGGCGATCCGGCAGTGTACGGTGCCATTTTGGAGCAAATGGTGTTGCTGAAGCAGCGCGGAGTAGCATACGAAATCGTACCAGGCGTCAGCTCGGTCTTTGCTTCTGCGGCGGTGCTGGGTGCAGAGCTAACTGTGCCTGACCTGACACAGACCGTCATTCTGACGCGTGCCGAAGGCCGTACACCTGTACCAGATCGGGAAAAGCTGCGTGACTTGGCATCCCATCACTGTACAGTGGCACTGTTCCTCAGCGCAACGTTGGCAAAGAAAGTGGTCGTTGAGTTTTTGGCAGCAGGCTGGAGTGAGGACACGCCTGTAGCGGTTGTGCAGCGCGCGACCTGGCCGGATCAAAAGATCGTACGCACGACGCTTGCCCAATTGCCCGCCGATTTGCGTGCAGCAGGCATAACGATGCATGCCATGATTTTGGCAGGCTGGGCGCTGGACCCGGAGCTGGTGGACAAGGACGCGCATCGTTCCAAGCTGTACGACAAGTCGTTCACCCATGGCTACCGGAAGGGAGTGAAGCCCGGTGAGTAATCCATTTGCCGCTGTGGCGATCACGAAGCATGGAGTGGAAATGGTCCGCAATTTGGGAGACAGCTTTCCGGGCACGGATGTGTATTACATGTCCAAGTTTGAGCGTGGCGACGAGCAGGAGCGTGGCATTCAGTTGTTCGAAGGCTCGGTCAAGCTGATTTTGCCGGATTTATTTAAACAATATAACGGTATTATTTTGTTTATTTCTCTCGGTGCAGTAGTTCGTATGATTGCACCAATTTTGGTGGATAAAAAGGTAGATCCAGCGGTAGTCGTCATTGATGATCGCGGCGAGCATGTCATTAGCGTATTGTCTGGCCATTTAGGTGGCGCCAATGAATTGACCCGCCATGTAGCGGCTGTACTAGGCGCACGTGCTGTAATCACGACTGCATCGGACGTGCAGGGCACGATCCCGGTGGACATGTTTGGTCGGGAATTGGGTTGGGTGGTCGATAGCTTCGACAAGGCCACTCCTGTGAGCGCTGCTGTTGTGAACGAGGAGCCTGTTGCGCTCATACAAGAGACAGGCGAACGGAACTGGTGGCGTTATGACAAGCCTGTACCTGGACATATCAAGGTATATGCTTCGACGGCAGAAGCATTGCAAGAACCGTTTAACGCCGCATTGGTCGTGAGTGACCGTTTATTGGAGCCGGAGGAAGAGGAGCAGCTTCTTTCTAATGGCGTGCTGTACCGTCCGAAAAGCTTGGTACTCGGCATTGGCTGCAACCGTGGGACTGCATTAGAGGAGCTGGAGGCGGGTGTGCTGGACACCTTGAAGGAGCTGCGTTTGTCCGTGAAAAGCGTACGGAATATTGCCACTATTGATCTGAAAAAGGACGAAGAGGGCTTACTTGCTCTTTGCGCCAAATACGGTTGGGAACTGGTGACGTATACTCCGTCAGAGCTGAATACGGTGCAGCTTCCCAATCCATCGGAAACCGTCTTCAAATACACTGGCGCATATGGGGTCAGCGAACCTTCAGCCTTGTTGTCTTCTGGTGCAGACCATTGGCTGCTTGAGAAGAAAAAAAGCGGCAATATGACGTTGTCTGTAGCGCGGGTTTCCTATGACTGACGTCATGAAGCAGGCTGCTGTACAGTCTGATCCATCTGCCGCTACGCGCAGAAGCCGTATTGTTGTTGCTGGCACAGGCAGCGGCGCAGGCAAAACGACGGTTACCCTCGGGCTGATGAAGGCGTTCGCCGATAGCGGCCTGCGAGTGCAGGGTTTTAAGTGCGGACCGGATTATATTGATCCGACCTATCATACTGCCGCGACCGGGACTTCTTCCCGTAATCTGGATTCATGGATGACCTCACCAGATACGGTGCGTGAAATCTTTATCCGTGCTTCTGAAGGCGCGGATATTTCCGTGATTGAAGGCGTCATGGGGCTGTATGACGGCAAGGACCCGCTCAGCAACACCGGCTCGACCGCTGAGATCGCCATGCTGACGGACAGCCCTGTATTGCTGGTGGTCGACGTGCGCAGTATGGCACGAAGCGCCGCCGCTATTGTGCTCGGCTTTCAGCGCTTGGAGCCCAAGCTGCGCATTGTGGGCGTAATTGTGAATCGCTGCGGTAGCCAAGGGCACTATGGCATCGTCAAAAAGGCGATTGAGCAGGAGTGCGGCATCCCCGTGCTCGGCTGGTTAAAGCGTGATGACGGGCTGGATATTCCCGAGCGTCATCTGGGATTAGTACCTGCTGTGGAACGCGGCGAGCTGGAGCCGCTTTTCCAACGGGCGGCAGAGCTGATCCGCGCGGGTACGGATCTGGATGCACTGCGGGCATTGGCAGATTCGGCTCCGCCGCCCAGCCCGCCTGATCACCCATTATTTTCCCCGGATTGGCTTCCATCAGTAGGGCATGAAGCTGATACCGGAGAACGTCCCGTCATCGCCGTCGCCAGAGACGCGGCTTTCAATTTTTACTACCCGGAAAATATGGATTTGCTACGTCAGGCGGGAGCGGAGATTGTCTATTTCAGTCCTCTGGCGGGAGAACGCGTACCTGAGCAGGCAAGCGGCCTATATCTGGGCGGCGGTTTCCCCGAAGAGTTTGCCGCAGATATCGCTGCAAATACAGGCTTTTTGGAAGATATCCGCAACGCGGTGAGCCGGGATATGCCAGTATTCGCCGAATGCGGCGGTTATATGGTACTGGCACGGACACTTACGGATCGTATGGGTAATGTCCATCACATGGCCGGGGTTATTCCGTCGGACGTCCGCATGCAAGAGAAACGGGCCGCACTGGGATACCGGGAAGCAACCGCTTTGCAGGATTGCTTGCTGCTGGAGGCTGGAGAGACAATTCGGGGACATGAATTTCATTATTCTGTCATGCACTATGATGAATCATCCGCCCCCTACTCCTATGCCTATCAAACCAAGGGGATGCGTGGTCTCCAGAGCGAGGGCTATGCGAAAGGGAACCTTTTGGCAGCCTACACGCATGTTCATCTCGCTTCTCTTCCCAAAGCGGCAACACGCTGGGTGGAACAATGCCGGGCTTACGGTCAATAGTTTTGCAACCGAGTCCACTACTTCATAGAAACGAAAAAAAGCCGATTCCCCTAAAGGGGCCGGCTTTTCTAAATATCAATAGACTTAAACCTTACATAGTTTGGAAGCGTATACATTACTTTTTTGGTGATTCGCTTACATGAGCTTTTTCAGTTGGGAAATCCTTCCCTGACTCACACCAAGCATGGAGGCGAGTTGTTTTTGTGAAGATGCTGGATGTTCTTCCATAAGCTCTCTCATTTTCTCCAAAATAACGTCCGTGCGCTGATAAATTTTTTTCATATGCATATTTTGCTTAAGTGGGGATGAATGGGTTTCAGTCGCTGTGACCGGAAGTAAATCTTCCGTTTTCATCGAGGCTGCACATTCATCGCAGATAAACTGATCTTTAAAGTAGGTGTTGGTATCAACCGCACCGCAAAAAATACAGTTGGTTGATTTGTACTTACGGAGCATGAGTGTCTGGTCTTCAATAAAAAACTCTAATGGATCGCCGATGTCAATCTCCATCGTCATGCGCAACTCTTTAGGTAGCACAATTCGCCCCAAGCTGTCCAAGGGCCGGGTCATTCCAGTCCTTTTCATTCATGCAACCTCCCCGGTTTTTTAAGATTTATAGAATGTATAAGGTTTGAGGCAATTCTTATCAATTCTATAACCGCAAGCATAAATTCTTACAAAAAGCGGCCCTTTATTGTTAATCAAGCATGGACGCACTTTTTTTCTTACGAGTATACCATAAACAGGCCGAATCGCCATCGTTCAGATTTATAAATTTTGAATAAGTTTATCCCGAGCGAACATATATGCTATAATCTTCTGCTAAAGGATTTAATAGGCCGTCTGTAGAATTATTTATATATGCCGTAGCTCGGACAATGATGGCGGTGTTATGGGAAATGGATGAGGGCCAAACGGAATTTTCTGAGCGTTTTGACCCCACAAACAAGAATAAATGACACGGGTCCCGCCTTTAAAGTCCTTATATACAAGTCAGGCAAGGAGGATTTATCATGGAAAAAAGAAAAGCATTGTTGTTAGGAGATTATTCGTATCCGGAGTTTCACCCGCTGCAAGGGGTGGACGAAGAGATTAGCCATATTTTACAGGATTGGATGACCGTACAATGCAGTGAGAATCGTAAAATGCTGCTCAAGGAAAATCTAACCCCATTCGATCTATGTATCTCGTACTGTGATAGCCGCAAGGAGGTCCTGTCTCCTCAACAAACAGCAGGATTGCTGTCCTATGTTAGCGGCGGGGGTGGATTGCTTGTGCTGCATAACGGAATCACATTGCAAGGACGGTATGAGATTGCACAATTAATGGGGGCGCGTTTCTTGCGGCATCCGGCTGCCGGACCACTTTCCTTCAAAGTAACGGCGCCGGATCATCCGATTATGGAAGGAATCGAGCCGTTTGAGATCCAAGAGGAACCGTATCGTTTTGACTTTGATCCATTCACTGAAAAAACACTACTGATGGAATATGAACACGAGGGCGAGTGGTGGCCGGCGGCATGGTCACTGTCCTATGGCTTGGGTCGGGTCGTCTATTTGATGCCTGGACATAATCAGCCAAGCTTCCAGCACGAGGGATACCGCAAGCTGCTGCTTCAGGCTGCCAAGTGGGCTGGACGCTTTCCAGGTTAAACATAGATCATTCCATTCATTGAGGAAGGGGAGCTGCGAGCTTTATGCGGCTCCCCTTTTCAGGTTATACTATAGGTAATCACAGGTAGGGGAGGATATATTATGAGCGATTTGTTCAAAAAAGCCATCTCATTGGGGTGGGGCCTCACCGTTGTCAGCAAAGAAAAGGTGGAGAAAGCCGTCGAGGATCTCGTAAACCGGGGAGAACTTGCGCCCTCGGAA
This sequence comes from Paenibacillus sp. OT2-17, assembly GCF_009827695.1. Lineage (NCBI taxonomy): Bacteria > Bacillati > Bacillota > Bacilli > Caryophanales > Paenibacillaceae > Paenibacillus > Paenibacillus sp. OT2-17. The sequence continues at coordinate 10,169 of NZ_WUDQ01000008.1, forward strand.
TCCAAAGCGCTGGTCGATCGTCTGATCGAACGAGGGGCAGAGGAACAGGGACAATTCAAAACAGTGATCCGCGAACAGGTTAGCCGCATTTTGCAGGAGCTGGAAGTACCTACCGAAAATGATGTTACAAGTTTGGAGCAACGTGTGGCATTGTTGGAAAAACAGGTAGCGGAGCTGGAAAAAGAAAAGGCGGCGCTTACGGGTTCGAGCGACGCTGAAGAAGCGAACCGGCTGGATTAAAATGGCGGTTCGTATGAAGCACGCCGGTCGTTACCGGGAAATTGCCATGGCGCTGGCGCGTCATGGCTTTGGCTATATGGTGGAAGAAATGGGACTGTTCCAGCTGCTGTCATTGCCTCGCAAGTGGCTGACGAGAGAAACTCCGGAGTCCAAAACGCTAGGTGAACGGATTCGACTTGTGCTGGAGGATCTGGGGCCTGCATTCATCAAGCTTGGACAGTTGGCAAGCACACGTGCTGACCTGCTGCCGGAGCCTATTATCCGTGAGCTGGTTAAGCTTCAGGATCAGGTACCGCCGTTTTCATCTGAAACAGCGCGTGGCATTCTGGAGCAGGAGCTGGACACGTCATTAGAGGACATACTGGTTCGTTTTGACGATGTTCCGCTGGCCGCTGCTTCGATCGGGCAAGTGCATCTGGGCAAGCTGCACAGCGGCGAAATGGTCGCCATTAAAATCCAGCGTCCTGGCGTTAATCGCATTATTCGGCGAGATTTGGACATTTTGCGGGAACTGACCGCTATGGCAGCCAAGCGCTGGGAATGGGTAGAGCGGTATCAGCTTCGCCAGATGGTAGAGGAGCTGGGGAGATCGCTCATTCAGGAGCTGGATTACAACCATGAAGCCCGTAACACAGAGAAGATTGCGCTCCAATTTGAGCAGGACCCACATATCTATATTCCGAAAATATACTGGGATCATACCTCTTCCCGTATACTGACCATGGAGTTTCTAGACGGAACTCACTTAGGTAGTCGTGAAGAGCTATTACGCCGTGGATATAACTTGAAAGAACTGGCGCAGCGGCTGGTGAACAGCATGCTGCATCAAATTTTTATGGAGGGTTTTTTTCATGCCGATCCCCATCCGGGGAATTTACTCGTTCTGAAAAATGGCAGTCTCGCTTATTTGGACTTTGGCATGACGGGAAGGCTGAGCGAAGAGATGAAGAATCATCTCGCTTCCCTCATTATTGCCCTGATGCGCAAAAATACCGATGCCATGGTTCGGTCTATCGAACGTTTGGGTCTGGTCGAACCGGACACCGACCTGAATGCGTTGCGTGCCGATCTGGACAAGATACGCGAAGATTACTCAGACGTTCCTTTCTCACAGGTCAGTATTGGTGATGCTTTGAACGACCTATTTGGCGCAGCGCAGCGCCATCGGATTGGTTTGCCGTCGGACGTCCTGTTGCTAGGCAAGGCGTTGCTGACACTGGAGGGGGTCGTGGAGCATCTGGACCCTGATCTCAGTATTATCGCTTTGGCTGAGCCCTTTGGTAACAAGCTGTTGAAGGAACGCTTCAGTGGTCGTCGTATCCGAGGCAAGCTACTGGGTGGTGCAACCGAGCTGGTGGAGACGCTGATGGAACTGCCAGGACAGGCGAGACATTTGGCCTCGATTATCAGCAAGGGCAAGCTTAAGCTGGAGGTTACTGTGCCGGAGCTGGAAATGCTTCTGCGCAGGCTGGATCAGATCAGCAACCGCCTCTCATTCAGTATCGTGCTGTTAGCGTTCAGCATTATTATGGTCGGACTGATTATCGGTTCATCGCTGAATCATCAGGCGACCATGCTGTGGAATGTACCTGCCATTGAAATCGGCTTTGTTGTAGCTCTCTTAATGGTTGCCTTTTTACTGTATTCCATTTTTAAATCGGGAAGGTTTTAGATACCGACCAGGAAGGAGGGGTTATGGATACACATAAGATGAATAATCTCCTAATTGCAGATGTGCCATGGCACCGCCTGACTACTCCTTATGGTAGGGGCACGGAGTTGCCACAATTGATATCCAACGGGGAGTACGCAGCAATTGCTGATCTGATAGAGCATCAAGGCACACTGTGGCAGGTTACGCCATGGGTGTTACTTTTCTTATTGCGTAATATGCATACGAGAAATTCGGATGATATCACGCTGAGTGAGTTGGAACTGTACCATGCGGTGGTTGGAGCATTGGACATGGAAAATGCACAAGAGGATTCACAGAAGTCTGTGGAATCTCTAACCATGCTGCTGGACGAAAAATATCTATGGCCGACAGACAGCGATCCAGAAGAAGATGAACTGGAGTGGGAAGAGGAAGAAGCACGCGGTTATGATCCGGTAGCTTTTTGGAGTTATTATGACTATAGCTATCGATTATTGAAGAAAGCACTGCCTGACTTTGAAAGCCTACTTCAGCACCATGCGGACTCGGAGATTGCTGAAGCTCTATCGGAGCTTGTACAGGAGTTGCGAAAATTTTAAATATAAGAAAACGAATAAGATGAAGATACTGGTCGATATTTCAAGGAAATAGATGATTTCTTTCTGTAAACAGCCTTTTAACTCATTCGTCTCTGCGAATTCCTTACGTTATAATGATGGACTGAATGTAACGGACCGGGTTCGTTTGAGAGAGACGAGCTGAATGATAGGAGAGCCTTGGCGATTGGCAGCTGGACGGATGCCCGAAACACACGGGTTGCGAGTCAACACGCTACTCTCTGTAAATATAGGAGGCTGGAACGAGACAGTATGAATCTTAGACAACAATGGTTCGGTAATATCCGGGCCGATATACTTGCGGGCATGACTGTGGCGCTAGCACTAATTCCTGAGGCGATTGCCTTCTCGATCATTGCGGGGGTCAATCCCATGGTCGGACTGTACGCCTCCATCTCGATGGCAATTGTCATCTCTTTTGCAGGTGGACGTCCGGCGATGATCTCGGCAGCGACCGGGGCCGTAGCTGTACTGGTCGTTGGCCTGGTGAAGGATCATGGCGTGGAATATCTGTTTGCAGCTACCATTTTGGCAGGAATCATTCAAGTGCTGCTGGGTGTTTTGAAAATAGGTCGCTTTATCAGCTTTATTTCGCAGCCAGTCATGACCGGATTTGTGAATGCGCTGGCGATCCTCGTCTTTATGGCGCAACTCACCCACTTTCATGGAGCTAATTGGATCATGTACGCGATGGTAGCGGGGACGCTACTTATTGTGTATATTTTACCGAGATTTGTGAAAAGCATTCCTGCTCCATTGACGGCAATCATCATTATGACGATCATTACGTATGTATTTGGATTGAATGTGAAAACGGTAGGAGATATCGGTACGCTAACCAGCTCGCTGCCTTCATTCCATTTGCCGCAAATTGAGTGGTCGTGGCATACTTTGCGGATTTTGCTGCCGTATTCCTTTACGATGGCACTGGTTGGACTGCTGGAATCGCTGCTGACAGCCAGTATTTTGGATGAAATGACCGAAACGAAAAGCAATAAAAACCGGGAAGCCCGCGGCCAAGGGATCGCTAACTTTGTAAATGGCTTTTTTGGTGGCATGGGTGGTTGTGCCATGATCGGACAATCCGTCATTAATGTCAGCTCAGGCGGAAGAGGGCGTTTGTCCACTTTTACGGCTGGGGTATTCTTGGCCTTTCTGCTGCTCGTGCTTGGCGGGGTTGTAAAGGAAGTGCCAATGGGCGCATTGGTGGGAGTCATGTTCATGGTGTGTATTGGAACTGTGGATTGGAAATCGCTCCGAAACATTGCCAAGGTTCCGAAAGCAGATACGTTAATTATGGTAGTCACGGTGATCATCGTGGTGGCTACGCATGATTTGTCCAAGGGCGTGATCGTGGGCGTACTGCTGAGTGCCCTGCATTTTGGCTGGAAAATGGCTAAAATCCGCATTAGCGCGACGGAGAACAACGATGAGAAGGTGTACCATGTCAGGGGTCCGATGTTTTTTGCTTCAACGACTCATTTTGTCGATCATTTCGAACCTTCGGATGATCCAGAACGTGTCGTGGTGGACTTTAGCCATTCTCATATTTGGGATCACTCGGCGGTTACTGCCATCGGCAAGGTGCTGCAAAAGTATACGAAATCCGGCAAATCTATTACCCTGCAAGGGTTAAATGAGGAAAGCCGTTTAATTATAGAGAAGCTTGGCGGTCCTGTAGTTACAGAGCCACTCGTGTGATGAATCGTATAGCATAAATCAAAGCTTGAAATGAAATTTATTCATTTCAAGCTTTTTTTATTTATTTCTGAAATAAAACAACACTTTTCTTCCTAAATCATAGATAAATATGACAAATTTTCATCAAAGTATTGACGTAATAATTGGGCAGGAATACAATCATTGTTATTAAGCAAAGCAAATACATAGGAATAATCGAAAATCGAAAGGTATGCACATATGAACTTAGACTGGGAGTTTATTGTAGAGAGCTTGCCGTTATATGGAGAAGCTATGTGGCTGACGTTGAAGATCGCCTTTTTTGCTATTCTATTTTCATTAGTCGTCGGTTTGCTGTGCAGCACAGTGCTGTATTACAAGGTAAGGGGAATTAGCGGCATCATTGTTGCCTATATTGAGCTTTCCCGAAATACGCCGCTGCTTGTACAGTTATATTTTCTGTATTATGGGTTTACGAAAATAGGTCTGCATATGAGCGAAATGACGTGTGCCATTGTGGGCATGACCTTTTTGGGCGGGGGGTATATGGCTGAGGCGTTCCGTGGGGGAATGGAAGCAGTGAGTAAAACCCAGACGGAATCCGGGCTGAGTCTCGGGCTGTCCAAGATACAACTGGCGAGATATGTTATTTTGCCACAGGCTTTTGCCATCAGTGTTCCGTCTCTGGGAGCGAATGCGATTTTTTTGCTCAAGGAGACTTCCATTGTTGGCGCCATTGCTTTATTAGATCTGATGAATGTGGCAAAAGACCTGATCGGCATGTACTACAAAACAACAGAATCACTAATTCTGCTGGTATTGGCATATCTCGTCCTGCTTTTACCTTTGTCGATACTGCTGACGTGGGTGGAAAGGAAGGTGCGATATGCTGAATTCGGGGATTAATGTGCTCTTTGAAGGTTCCAATTTCGAGCGTCTATTAGGGGGATTGCTCGTTACGCTGGAGATTGCGCTACTTTCCATTATTATCGGTACTCTATTAGGCATTTTGATGGGGTTGCTGCGCACCTTAAAATCAAGACCGATTCGGTTTGTGCTGAAATTATATTTGGAGACATTCCGCATTATTCCAATTCTGGTGTGGTTGTATGTCGTATATTTTGGATTTACTCCTTTGTTGAATGTGAATATCAGCGGGGAATTGACAGCAATTATCGTATTCAGCCTGTGGGGAGCGGCCGAGATTGGTGACATCGTTCGTGGTGCATTGGAATCACTGCCCAAGCATCAGGTGGAATCCGGGCAGGCACTGGGACTGACATATAGACAGTTATACCGCCATGTGCTCATTCCCCAGGCGGTGCGCCGAATGCTTCCCGGTTCTATTAATCTGGCGACACGGATGATCAAAACCACTTCATTAGTGGTGCTGATCGGTGTAGTGGAAGTGGTCAAGGTCGGACAGCAGATTATTGAGCTCGGTGTAATCAAAGCGCCCTCGGCATCCTTCTGGGTGTACGGCTTTATTTTCATATTGTATTTTCTCGTATGCTATCCGTTATCCAGACTTTCCAAAAGATTTGAACGCAGATGGCAAAATTAGCAGGATGGGGTGGGTGTCATGGGAGAGGCTGTGGAGGTTTTACTCGAAATTCGAGGGCTGCACAAAAGCTTCGAAGACCGAAAAGTACTGCAACAGATTAATCTGGATGTAACGAAGGGGGAAGTCGTGGTCGTTCTCGGTCCTTCGGGATGTGGAAAAAGCACACTCCTCCGATGTCTCAATGGTCTGGAACCAGTCCAGAGCGGAGCTATCCGTTATAGAGGGCAGGACCTGACGGATAAGAAAGTGAATTGGCGCGAGGTGCGGCAGCATATCGGAATGGTGTTCCAGAACTACGAATTGTTTCCGCATATGACGGTCTTAGAAAATATATTGCTCGGCCCGCTTAAAGTTCAGCGGAGAAACAAGCAGGAGGCACTTGAGCAAGCGGAGCAGCTATTGGAGCGAGTGGGTCTGCTGGATCGCAAAGATGCGTATCCGAGACAATTATCAGGCGGGCAAAAGCAACGGATTGCGATTGTGCGCGCCCTGTGTATGAACCCGGAAATTATGCTCTTTGATGAAGTCACCGCATCCTTGGACCCGGAAATGGTCAGAGAGGTGCTGGATGTCATGCGAGAGCTGGCACAACAGGGCATGACCATGATTATCGTGACGCATGAAATGGGATTTGCCAAGTCGGTAGGAGATCGTATCGTTTTTATGGATCAAGGACAAATATGTGAAATGACTACGCCACAGCAATTTTTTACCCAACCGGAAACAGAGCGTGCCCAGCACTTTCTGGATATATTTCAGTACGAAACGATATAAACAGGGGGATGAATACAGATGAGAAAAGGAATGAAGTTCACGACGTTATTACTGGCTTTAAGCTTGCTGCTTGTTGGTTTGGCGGGATGTGCAGGAGGCGGAAATACCAACGGTAGTTCAGGCTCGGCTAAATTTGCTTCGATTGAGGACATTAAAAAGAATGGCAAGATTCGAATTGGTGTATTTGCAGATAAGCCGCCTTTTGGCTACGTGGATTCGGAAGGGAAGAATCAAGGCTTTGACGTTTACATTGCGAAGCGGTTTGCCAAAGATCTCTTGGGTGACGAGTCCAAGGTGGAATTTGTCCTGGTGGATGCTGCCAGCCGGGTCGCCTATTTGGAATCCAACAAGGTAGATATCATCATGGCTAACTTTACGGTGACGGATGAGCGTAAAGAAAAAGTCGATTTTGCCAATCCATATATGAAATTATCCTTTGGCATTGTGTCACCTGACAGCGCTCCAATCACCACGATTGACCAATTGAAGAATTCGGAACAAAAGCTGATTGTCGCAAAGGGAACGACGGCTGAAACCTATTTCACGAAAAATTATCCTGACATCAAGCTGCTTAAATTCGATCAATATACAGAAATCTTCTCAGCCCTCAAAGACAAACGCGGCGCCGCCATTGCCAACGATAATACAGAGCTGATCGCCTGGGCCAAGGCCAACCCCGGCTTTACCGTAACCATCCCGGCTTTTGGTGGTCAAGATACAATTGCACCCGCAGTAGCAAAGGGAAATAAGGAGTTGTTAGACTGGATCAACAATGAGCTGGCTACATTAGGCAAGGAAAACTTTGTGCATCAAGCCTACAAGGACACATTGACCTCTGTTTATGGAGAAGGCTTTACAGATCAATTGGTTGTAGAGGGCGGCAAAGTGGATTAATCATAGTATAAGTTGTTGTTTTACCATAAAGAAGCGTTGGGACAACAAGCCCAACGCTTCTTTAATATGGGGAAAAGAGGGCCTTAGCAACCTCTTATTTTGTCATGGAAATGCCCACTGGGCTAATAGTAATCCTCATTCTCATGTTACAGTCTCACTGTCTCTCAATTCCATCTTCAGGAATGTATTCTATAATATCAGCGAGAGTAATAGCCCTTGTAAATCTTCGTTGGCGGGCAAATCTATTCAAAGCATCAAGTATATGGACTAGTGTTTCCAGTTCAAGTCTTTTGGTTTTGCCATTTACCATATCTATTACGGTAGCCGGACGTATTTTTGCTTCTACGGCCAGTTTATTTCGGGAAATATCAAGTTCTTCTAAAATATCGCCAAGTTTAAAATGATATCTCTCATGAACATTCATGATGAAAAATACTCCTTTATCAGTATAGATTCTAGTTACACGTACTCTGAAATAATGATAACAATTATGCTAAATAACAAGGGAAAAAATATCCCTGCCAGGGGCAGAGATATAAGGTGCAGCGGACTATTCTGTGAATGAATTAGTGTTTCTCTAGTTCATTTTCAGGTATATATTCGAGAACATCATGTAGAGTTAATGGACGACCAGAGAGCCGAATCAGTGTTTCCATCACGGTATTAAATGTTTTAAATTCGATTCGCTTGGATGTATTGTTACACATCTCATAGATGGTATTAGGCCTGATTTTTGCCTCACGAGCGAGAGCGTTTTTAGTAATCCCGATTTCTCGAAGTAATTCTTCAAGTTTAAAAACAATTCCCATACATACACCTCATTATAGAAATTTAAATAGAAATAACATTAACTATTGAAGTTCATCTTTAAAGGATATAAAATAACTACAAAGGTTAATCTTTAAAAGTTATAAAATTTACAAATCTAATCTTTAGTAAAGACCGTTTTAATAGATGTGAAGGGAGCTAAATCTAAATGAACAAAAGTAATTTTGAAAAAGTAAGTGTCATTCTTGGTCCCTGTGATCTTCCGCATATGTATGAGCTTTTTGAAGGCTATCTGATCAAGGACCGTTACGTCATGATGATCGACAATAGCGTGCTTACTCTTCGACATGTAAAAAAGGAAAAGCATTATTCGCATCTATATGTTGATGGTGACACGGGAGGAATTCACTCTTGCAAGGCATGTACAACGTGAAGACATAGATGTGATTACTGAGTTGGTCGAACGATTGCGCAACATGGATGCATTAAGTTTTCTTACAGATGAATTGTTATGGAACACATGTCGGGAAGATATAGACTTTGATTTAGTTCGGAATAAAGGACTATGAAAATGGCGAACATAAATCTGATTCGAATTTTTGTTCTCGTTTTACTTATATAATGTAACACAGAAGCGTAAAAGGGTGAAATGAACACCGTCCTAATAAAGATACATACTCCCCCAAAAGCTCTTGCATGCTAGTAGATTTCATTATATAATCTTAAATGATAATGAGAATCATAATCATTACTAACAGTCTTTAGGTGCATGCTCCCAATATGAGCCTAAGTGAATAGGATGGTGATGTGCACATGGCTAAAGCAGATGTGGCAACTGCCAGAAGACAGCTTCGGAGTCCGAACAAGGTAACTCGCAGACGAGCTTTGAGAACGATCAAAGCTGCGAAACGGGCAAAGTAGCAGGTTCCAAGTTAACTGCAAATGGCAATACCAGTGTCAAATTTTTCAGTCTCCTCGTTTTGATATTGCACCTGCTTTCCTGATGGTGGTACACAGGAAGGCAGGTGCCTTTTTTGAATGATATAAAAAAGCGCCAGACGGGTATCGAACCGTTCTGGCGCATTATTTTTTATAGATATGAAAAACTACATTTATTTCTTTTGTGCAAACAGCCATTCAATCATATCCTGATTTTGCAGAGCCGGAACCCAGGAGAAGTGTCCTGTAGGTTTGATAATCCCTGCTTCGTATTCAGTGAAGTGAATGAGGTTTCCGTTTTGTGCTTTAATGGCAGCGACCATTTCTTGCGAGTTTTTAGGACTTACTGTGGTATCGTCTGCAGCATGGAAGGCCCAAATAGGAACGTTTTTCAATGCCTCGACGTGTGTAGGTTCAACAGGCGCATACATGTTAACGGCTTTTTCATAGTTGGTCAAACCGGCAATCGGCACACCTGCGGCGAACAAGTCCAGATTTTTTTCCAACAATCTCCATGTTCCCATGGCACCTTGAGAAATACCTACGATATAGATTCGGTTGGTATCGATCGGGTATTTTAACGCCGCATCACGTACCAGATCGGCTACAGCGCTGTTGCGTGGCTCATCTGCCCAAATGAATTTATGCTCCAGGTCAATCGGGCTTTGTGGAGCGATTACGAAGGATGGGTGTTTGGCTTGCTGCTCAGGAGAAGCCCAAGTGACAGCACCAGCATTCGCTAACAGGTTGACTCCGTTTCCATCACCGCGTTCGCCGTTTCCGTGCAGGAATACAACCAACGGGTAAGTTTTGCCTGGTTCTACTTTAGGTTCAAATGTAAAGTAGTTCAGCTTGAAGCCTTCTTTATTTTCAAAGGTGTTTTTTTGGAAATCGTCCACGATCGGTGTAATTTTATCCGTTGCTTTTACAGTCTGTGTAGAGGCTGAGATGACTGTTTTCTTTGAAGTTGCAATATCTTTCTTTTGACTAATCGTATAGTTCAACGTGTTGATGCGGTTAACTGCGCTTGTTGCATCGTAAGTAAGGGTACTTGCATTTTTATCTTGCGTATCCAGCTCAATCACGACATATTTACCATAAGTACTGCGGTTGGTGATGGCTCCAGTATCATTGGTATATACACTGGTCACGGTTCTGTCTGTATATACATCATTGAGTACAGATTGAACCTGAAAGCTGGACGTGGATAAGGATGCCCCGTCAATATTGGTGCTGTATTTCAGTACGACAGCAGAAACGACTTCACCCAAAGGCTGTACCTGAGTAAGCAGGGTAGCCTGTGGCGCTGGGACATCGGCTGCTGCGGCAGAGCTGGAGGATGGGAAAAAGATCGTTAGCAGGAACACGAAAGATAATAAAACAAGGGCAAAACGTCTTCTTTGCATGAGATTAATCTCCTTTGGTGTCATTTTTTAAAGCGCTTACTACATGTTCGGGATAATTGACTGTATGCTGTGGAATTCATACAAATCAAAAAAAGGCAAACTCCGGGTACACGTGTGTACTCGGGTTTTGCCTTTTCAGTAACAATCCCACTTGAAGGATAGCACCTTCATTGGAATCTGACAAGTGAAAGCGCTACATTTTTGGGTGTTTTTTTAAAAAAAGTTTTACTTTCGTTACGGAGGATTCTACAAAAATCCTTAAAGCAACTTGCAATTAGAAGTGGATATGTCGAACTCATGGTATTCATCTATAGCAGGAAAACCAAGTCATAGGGGCTTTTCAACGGTAATATTGTGGTATATAATCTCCTTAACTTAACAGTGTTAACTTATATAACGATGTTAACAAAAGGGGATGAAATCATGAACCAATACGATGTTATTGTCATCGGTGCAGGACTGGGTGGCTTGTCCTGTGCAGCAAGACTTTCCGCGCTCGGTTACCGAACAGCTGTTTTTGAAAGCCATACTTTAGCTGGCGGTTTCGCAACTGAATTTACAAGAAAGGGATATACCTTTGATGTCTCCTTGCACGGTGTCGGCGGACTCGAGGAGGGCAGCTTCGGTCGGCTGTTAAAGGACTGCAATGCGGACCAGCGAATTGTTCCTCTCCGCAAAAAGCACCCTTACTCCATTCGTTGGGAAGGACAGACCATTGATATTCCGTCCGATGTTCAGGGGTATGTGCAGTTCCTCAAAAACATGTTTCCCGCTGAGGTGGCAGGCATTGACAGTTTATTCGCGGGCATTCGCCGTTTTGAAACAGGCTTTTCTGCTTTTTCTACTCTCACTTCCTGGCGCAAGGCGGTTGGCCTGCTCAAAGCAGGAACCTTCTTCCGTTGGACGCAAATGACGACCTGGGAAGCTGTAAGACAATTCGGGTTGTCTGAACGATTCACGGAATTTTTTACCGCGCTGTGGGCCTATTATGGATTGCCTCCAAAGCGGCTTGCGGCCTTATATTTTTTCATTCCCTGGATCGGCTATCATTTGGAGGGGACGTATTACATTGAGGGAGGCGCACAGGCTTTATCCAATGCATTGGTTGACGCTATTAAGTCAGCGGGAGGAGAAGTTCACCTGCGCAGTCAAGTATCTGAGATTATACTCGAACGCGGTAAAGCAGTTGGAGTCCGTCTGAAAAAAGGCGATGTATATAAAGCCAACTGGATTGTGTCTGGTATCAGTCCCCATCATACGTATGGCCGCTTACTGGAAAACCATGATGCTGCCCGTCGTGAGCTGGAAGCTGTCAGCAGTCTGGAGACTGGCACGTCTCTCACCCAGCTATATCTGGGATTATCATGTGAGCCTCATGAGCTTGGCATCACCGAAGAAGACTTAATCCTGTGCAATGAGCCGGATTCGGAAATAGATTATGAAGTTATGATGAGCGGCCAGTATACCAAAGGCAACTGGATGCTCACGAATTATAACGCCTTGGACCCTAAGCTCAATGAACCGGGAAAGGGTGTCATTGCAATTACATTTTTGGACAGATTGGAGAACTGGCCTGCCGCACGTCCCGAATATAAAGCCAAAAAAGAAGCCGTGACACAGCAGATACTGGGATGTCTAGAACAGCTGTATCCGGGTTTTCGCAGCAAGGTAGTGGTGGCCGAGTTGGGCACACCGCGCACAATGCAGCGTTATACCGCTAATCCCGACGGGGCCGTTTATGGCTACGCACAAACGGTCCGGCAGTCTGGTATAAAAAGACTGAAGCACAAATCAGCTGTGAATCGTCTGTCATTGGTAGGGGCCTGGACACAGCCTGGGGGCGGGTTTCAAGGGGTTATGAACTCGGGTATAATGGAAGCTGATCGTATCGCCGCCAAATTGGGGTAGGCAGAAAGGGCAAGTACATCTACTCATGAAACATATCAAACGCCGAGAACGTGAAAGCAGTGAGATCCGCCGGAAAATCATTGAGGCCGCCCGGTCGCTTTTCCTGAATCAAGGATATGCCGAAGTCTCCATGCGCAAAATTGCGGATCAGATCGAATATTCACCAACAACTATTTATCATTATTTTGCCAATAAGGAAGCCGTGGTCCGTGAACTGCTGGTAGAAGGAAATACCTTGTTCCTGCAGGCTCTTCAGCAGCGTGTGGATGAAGCACAGGCAGCGGGATTGAACGCTCTGGACACACTGAAAACGGTATCTGATGCGTATGTTCGTTTTGGAACGGCTAACCCGGAATATTACAACATCCTGTTTATCAGCAACCTGGAATCTGTAAGCTTGGTCAGCCTTATAGACAGTGGGCGTTTTAAAGGCTTTGAGTTGCTTGAAGCTGGGCTCAAAGCCGCTATGGAGGAAGGCTGCATCATTCAAGGAGACGAGCGCCTGATCGCCAGATCCGTATGGAGCATGCTGCACGGATTGACTTCTTTGCTCCTGAATTTTGAACTTCCTATGGCAAAATCCAATGATGAATTGATCGCATTCACTATAGATACTTTCCTCAAGGGGTTAAGCCGCTGACGCAGCGGCTAACTTTCTTTACCTCACACCACTGTACATGCGAATCCGCATACAACTATTCCGAAAGATTAACGAAGTTCCAAATCTGAAAGCTGCTTAAGTACGGCTTCAATACGACGTTTATCTTTTTTGAGCATAACGAGCTGCAAAGAAGCAAGAAGCAGATCTGAGATATTGGCCCAAGCGTCTGCTTCCAGAGCGGGAAGAAGATCCCGATGAATCATAATATCCAGCGCCTCGGTTGCAATTTTTTGATGAAGCTCGCTATCGGATAGCCATTCAATCAACTGCTCAGCTGTAGGACGGGAGTGAGCGAAAAGTATTGCCCAGCCATCCACCGGATGATTGACCTTATCCCGCATCCAGTTAATGATCTGTGGTGAACGAAAATGTTGTAGCTGCCCATTAGCGGTGTATCCTTCTAATTTGTCTTCTGCGACCGAATGCTGTAGCAGGTGATTGCAAACACATACCAAGCCTTCCTGCTCGGGTAGGCAGCGGGCGCTTAGATAAGCACGTGTGGACGCAAATGCACCCTTAGCATGTAGGGTATTGTTTTGAGCTAAAGATGTCCATGCTTGTGCGGTTTCCGGTTCCCACAAGGAGCGGACCCAATCAGCAGCCCCAATCCCCGCAGTCTCCCCTACCAAAACGGCCCAAGTAGAGAATGGAACCTGGCTATGTTGAATGTTCTGCCAGTGCTGCTCCCAGGCAAGAAAAATATCCTTTGGATCATAGGCTTGAAAAGCCTGCAACACAGCAGGATAATCTACGCCATGCATGGTGGTGTAATGGATTAGCGTCTCCAACGACTGTGCATCCTCCAGCTTCATCGTGCAAAACATGTTCAACCAGCGTTGCCACATTTGCAGTGGTGGGCTGTTTAGCTGAATGCCATGCTCATCGGCCACTTTAAACCAATCCCATAGCCATAGCCCGTGCAAGGTGAGCATGGTGTCTATATAGGCGGGTAGATTTTCCGCGAGCAGCGTGAACTGATCCAGCTCGTGATGATAGCAGAAAACCGCTGGCTCTGTTGCGGATGTTGCCATATCAAGCAGTATCGGATCACCCGCACCATTATAATTAAGGATCAGATATCGTTGCTCGTCCGCTGCTGAGTCGGTATCTTCCCCATAGGATGTAAAATAGCCAATATACTCATGATTCCATCCAAACTCTCCTGTGATATCGTCTAGGATACACTGCTCTTGTTCAAGATCCTTGCTGTTTTTATATGAACACTCTGGTTCATCAGCTACAATACAGTGTTGGGGGAGACACCATAGCAAATTTAAGCTGCCACACCGCTTTATCAATTCAGACAGGGAGGCAGGCAAATGCATCTGCAGCCGTTCCTCCAGCTCAGTTAGTTCACCTGTAGAAATCCCTTCCGTCCATTGGTATACCACATCAGGCATCCCACTTTGTCTCAGACGATCAACGACTTGTTCCAGTTTTTCTAAGGTTTGTGCAAAATGTACTGTCATTCGTCCTCCTCCTCCCCTTACTCTACAACCCGGCAATGCTCTTTTTGCAAGAATGCTAGAATTTCATCACGAAGTGCTATCGCTTTGGGTTCATAAATGATCGCCACTTCGCGTCCATATGCATAGTTAAAACGCACGTATCCGCCAAGAGTCTGAAGAAAAGCCATGCAGATATGCTCATTTTCAATCCATAGATTTGAGCTAAAATGCTGTTTAAATCGCTGAGCCAATGCTTGTAAGGATGCCGGAGCAAAATTCAGCGCCTGATCGCTCGGATTGTCTGGATTGTAGGCCTCGGCCGTATCCGAGGGACTAAACAGTAGGAATGTAGCGGCTTTGTCTGGGCTGACAGGTTCGAAATAACGGGGGAATGGCTCCGTTCTTCCGAATTCATCCTGTAGTATATGCTCTAATGTTTCTGTGAATGGAACTTGAACATCTAAAGTCTTCGTAGTAATGATCTCCGAGTGTCGTGGCAGCCACATTAAGCCTTCAACCTGAGGGTGAATCGCTAGGAAGTCACCATCTATGGAGCTGCCAATGACCACGCACTCACCCAGCTGCCGCGCTGTAATTGGGCAGTTATCATCATGCGTCCACAGTTCGTAATCCGTATAGGATTGCAATAGTTGAGGATCAGGCATTTCAATTATCAGCAGGCCACAATAGGTGCCCGGCCCGTAGCGGGTGAGGAATGCTACATAGGGAGGTGGTAAAGTTATTCCATAGGTATGCTCAATATTTGTCAGTTCATCGGTAGCCATCGGTGTGTGCTGTGTGGAAACCCAATACATGTAGAATACACCTGCTTCCCGGCACTCTATCTATAGGGATAGAGCCCAAAAGTAAATGAGAGATATGCTATAATCAGGAAATAAAATAGTTATAGATTAGTCTATCTTAATTTCATAGGAACTACAATTTGTGAGGGGACGAAGGAGGAACACATCTTATGACATCAGGGGTACAAGCCTACATAGATCCAATTTTTGAGGCGATTGATGAGGCGTACGCTTCTGAGCAAAAGCGCATCGCCGAATTCCAAATCAAAAGTGTCCTTCACGAAGGGATTCATGAATACTTAAAAGTTACCTGTAAGAAGGATGGGCTGTGGGTGGATACCTACGAACCGTTTGATTGGGATCATCGTAGACCGGATACGAAAATTTCTGGGTTTACAGATGGGGTAACATTGCAGCAGGTACAGGACGAATGGATGCCTGTGTTTAGGGAACGGATAGAGGCTCTGTTTAAGTCGAAAGAATTTAGTTCCATGTTCTTTCGTTATCGGCTGGAATTTCATCTGGAAGTAGTCTTGGAGAATAAGGCTAGTCATTTTACATTCTCACTCCTGAACGAAGATAAGCGGCAGCAACTGTTAGCCACTATCCAACAGTTTGTAGAGCAGAAACTCAACCCCTCTAGTAAAGCTGTGCCGAAGGAAGAGGACGATTTTTTCTTAGTAAGGCACTTGCTTGATCCTCATTTGTACCCTGTAAACGCCCAGTGGATGAATGAGCTGCTGAATCGAATGGATGCCAAAGTGAAGGTCAGCCGCAAGCGTGAGGAAGCATGGAGGTATCAGCTCAGCAGTGGCTTGAAGCATTGGGCAGAGGATGAATTTTTGGCCAATTATACAGATCGGGAAAAAAGCTATGGGCTGGATTATAAAGTGAAGCCTGATATTCTCCCTTCGGAAATTCCTGCGCCAGCCATGGAGATGTTCCTGCTTACCGCGATGCGGGTGGGTTCGACCGATGCCGATGCACGGCAGAAGTATTTGGAGATTGCTACACAGTTAGGCTCGGAGCAGGCTTCCGTGTGGCTTGAGAGCGGATCAGGAAGCATCCCAGCGCTACATACAAGCGAGCGAGTCATCTGCCAAGCCAATGATATTTTGCAAACGCTGGAGGTTCAGATTCGTTCAGAGGAAGAAGAAAGCTATAGAGAAGCACTTGTATATTTATGCGATATTTTAAAGAAGGGCTTTACCAAGGAATATCGGATGAAGTTCAAAAGCAAGGTGAAAAACTACCTGCCTGTACCCAAGTTGGCTAAATCTACGCTACATCGTTTCTTCGCCAATGCACTTGAGTATCCGTCGCTGCATCCGTTGCTGGCTGAATATGCCGAAACCGTGATGGAAGAATTCAAATGGTATAACGATGTAGAGCCCGGTGAAAAGTCGGCGATGCCGGGAACCTATGCGGTGATGGGACTGGGCCTAAAAGGAAAGAACTATTTCCCACTAGTGAATCGTTATATGAAGCTGGTGGACAGTGAACATCAGTCCGTACAGGACGGTTACGCCGCTGTATTTGCTGACGCACACGGACTGACACCGGACACGATCCCCATTTGGACGAGGGTTCTACTGGCAGGCAACGAGTCTGCCAAACCACTGAAGTCATCCAGAATCGAAACTGTAGAGCAGGCACAGGTACTGGTGGAGGAGCTTGAGAAGCTGGAGGACTATGAACAAGAGGTGCTTGTTTATCGTATATGGGGTGGCGCGAAGAAACTAAAAAACAGCCTGAAGCAGGCTGTCCCTGAGGTAAAAGAGCTGCTGGAAACGCTTATTCCATAAAAGCATCATATTCATGATAATATCGCAGTCCCTGCGCAATGCGTTCAATATCCGGCTCGCTTCCGCTGTGGCGTAACACTTCAATGACATCCTGTACAGTCGCCACCTCCAACCAAGATTGCACGTGATGGTCTGGTAGAGATGCAGGTATACTTTCATCACGATGATTGGTGACGGTGAGACCGGCATCCTCCAGTTCCCACAATTCTTCCTCGGGGATGATGTAATAGGTAGAATTGAGCGGATTACTTTGAACACGTTCCAGATTGGCAAATACCCATTCATTGATCTCTGTTTGGCCAACGGCACGAATCAATGCTTCAAGGCTGTCAAAAGTTTGTATGCTCATGTATGGAGGCCCCTCCCTTAGCGGCTTGCTTATGCTGTAGCTTTTGTAATATTTTCAAGATGGCCTGGCGATTCTTCGCATCCTTAATGTACTTGGGAATGGAATGGGAAGCCGTACGCATCATACCGGATGTAGGCTTTTCCCGCAACTCGGCAGAGATATAGGAGAGCAGGTAATTCAGGTGTATCCGGTTAAGAGCCCAGACAGGTTTACCCCGATAGTAATCAAGGAAGTACAGCTGGAGCTGGAAAATAGGGTCTTTTCCGTTTTGGATCACGTCCGTATGCCATTCGCGTGATTGAACACGATGCACCGGAACCTGATTGCGTGTCTCACAGTGCGGACAGTTTATATTCGTATTTTTATGGAGTTTCGTTCGGTCATCATGGATTTCGATATTAAAATACCGTTCGCAATGGTTGCATACGCCGCGTGCATAGAATGTATAAGATTCTGGCTGCTGATACGTGTAGTAACAATGAGAACATCGAACGACGTAATGACAGTCTTCCTTTGAGTTGGAAATAAAAGCCTGGCCCTGACAACGAGGGCAATGAACAGCTACCTGTTCTCCTCTCCTGATCACGGCGCTAAAGTCATATTTATATCCATGTTCATCTTTGAAGCGCTTTTGCTCCATATTCGTTCCTCCTTTTCGGAAAGAGCGTAAAAACGTACATTTTATGATTCATATGTTATAATATTTCTTAACAACATTAACACTTGAAAATGGCCTTTTCAATGCGCCGAAGGGTGAAAAGGTGAATAGGACGTGCAAAAGGAGAGGGCGAACATGAGCATTTTTACAGGGCTGCAACGTCCGCAGTTTCAGGCTTATTATGATGAGGTTTTTCTAATAGAGCATCGTTTTAAAAATGGTATGGGCTTTCCGCCTTCTTATATAGATTATGTCAAAACTCTTGGTTACGGGCGACTATGTGGCTTATGGAACATTCATATTCCTCTTGGCGATCACCCGGATTCATGGCTTCATCGTTATCATAACTGGCGGGCCTGGTTTGATGATTTACTGGAATCGGAAGAGGTTCTACAAGAAGCGGCGCTGGAGCCAGATGGTTTTCCGGAGCTTTTGGAGCATGCGGTTCCCTTCGCTTCCAGTGAAGGGAATGACCTGCTGATTTGGGATATTCAATCGCCTGATGAACGGGGAGAATTCCCAATCTATGCTTTGAATCTACGCACATGGGGCAATTTTCGGTATGCAGCCTCGGATTTATATAGCCTCGTCGAAGCGTTGGTGGATGAAGAGCGCGTGAAGTCAGTATTAGGGACAGAGCGTACACCATTCTCTTATACGTTCGAGCCCTTTTAGCAGCGTAAATAACCACCTTGGTATCAAACTTCAAGGTAGTTATTTGTGCTGCTATTCTTCTGCTAGTGGTCTTCATATTGGGCTAAATATCGCTGTACCAACTCATATCCAGCCACGTCCATTACAGTATATTGATTATATTCTTCCAGTTCCAGATTGCGTATATATTCATCCCCGCAATACAGATGGCCCGCACAATTAAAATATTTTAGCTGCTGTTGTTCCTCGGATAGAGGGCGCTGATCGATAATAGGCCATACTCCCTTCGTCAGATTTTGGGTGGCGGTGAATATAACTTCAAATCGGCCGCGATAATTTGTGAACGGAAGATATGTCTTTTCACCCTTGTACGCTTGATTCTGGCCTATGGATAGAACCCCGAAGGAGAACGCTTTTTTGAATCTACCATACAGTGCGCAGATCACCTGACATACCGCAAATCGGCCGTCATGCATGGGGATAACAAAAATATCGCCTTCCCGATGTTTGATTCTTTTAAACACCATCGTCAGGCCAGCTCTTCCTGAATGATCTCTGTTTTTAGACCTTTAGCGTTGGTAATCGTAATGCTGATCGCATCATAGCCGTTCCGCTTCGCATCTTCAAAATCGCATCGTTCGCCGTTGATCAGCTCTAACTGTCCATTCTCATCCACATCGTCTGCAAACTCGTCATCCCAATCAACATTATAAAAAGCGGTCAAGCTTACCTCGAAAGTATCTTCACCATCTTCGTCCAGATAGGGCAGCAGGGGAGTACGATTGTTCTGCTGTTCCTTGGTATAAACTTCGCATAGCAGAGCATCGTAACCATGGCGGGTTCCGTCAAAAATCACGATCTGTTCACCTGTGACTGCCTCTTCTGCAATAATGAGTTGGGGGGCAAATTCAGTTCCAGTGATCAGCTCGTCCATAAGTTCTCCATAATAAAAAATGTGGAATTTCGTATGTCCTGCCTGTGAACGAAGCGTACCTGTCCACTCCTGCTCGACCCATGCCTCTGGGTTTTCGGGTACAACCCAACCTTCTAAATAAGCCGGTCCCCAATTAGGGTTATGTATTTCTGTCATCAGTAGGCCTCCCTTTCTGCTCGTTGAGTCGTTCAATTACCTGATTAAAAAACGTTGTAAAGTCTGTTGCCACCAGATACAAATGTCCACATTCGTCCTGCTCTGCAATATCATAGTTCAGTTTGTCATCATAAGCATGAAGATGTGTGCGGTCCCAGTAGTACACATACGGGGTGTATTCATTACATATTAGAACGTAAAAATTGTCGCCCGCATCTGCACCAATCAACAAAGCGTTCTGGACATGATTGATTTCATCCAGAAATTCATCATTAATCGCTAGAAGGTCATGGTTTTTGTTGGATACCTCATATCCGAAAAAACAAGTCAAATCAATGTCTCCGTTATCCACGCGATCGAAGGGCACATTGCAATAAAAAGGGGCGGCTACATAAAAACCGTTATATTGTGAAAGAAAACGTGTATAGCCAGCGGGCAATATATGCTGTATCTGTTCCTCCAATGCCGCGATCTGGGCAGGCGAAAGCCCTGATTCAATTGCGAATGACATCAACAACCAGCCCCCTTGATCCTAGTAAACCATAGACCTCTTTTTGGAAATGAGAAGACGCAGCGGTGCATCGTTTGTGAGATCATGTCATGGATAGGGTGACGATTTTGTTGTCCTCATCCACATCTACCTTCACATTCACTCCCAGCTTGTCCTTAAACAGCTTACTGATATTGATATAGTCATCCTTTACCGCACGGCTTGATCTACCGGTTGTGCGAGTCATCCCAGCGGTGATGATGGAACGGACGTATGTTTTATCGAGCTTGGCTTCGGGATTATAGGTATAAATAATCTGTTCCTGCTGATTGTAATAATGGGTTAATTCCGTGTAGTCGCTAGCATTCTCATACTGCTTTTCCTCACGCACATACTCAGGATGGTCCATGGTGTAGTGGACTCCCCCGTCCAGAAAAGGATTTTCCTTGGAGGGTCGGAGTTCATATTGTCCATACGCCAGTTGAAACAGATACTCTATGCCTGAGCCCTCCGCCTGATAGTAGAGCTGACGATTGTCCCCTTTTTTATCTATAGCGGTATAGCTGCTGATTAAAGGCCAGGCATCATACTTTTTATCCTTTACCTCAATGGCAAGCTTGTAATGTACAAGCACCTTTTCATTTTGAAATAATCCAAAGCTGCTCATGATGAAATAGGCAGGCACACATATAATCCCGATAATCAATATGAATATAAATATTCTTACACGCATAAGTAGAGTGATTCTCCTTTGGTTGTCGATTATGTGGACAGCTCCCGTTTGGCAGATGCACCGAATTCTCATGCTGCGATAATTGCTTCAGAGCATGTTGTGCGAAAGGCATGCTTTTATGTGCGCGAAGCAGTGCACAAGCGGCCTCCTTGACTAAGATATATGTATCACTGCGGATCAACTCTCATGTCTGTAGTTCGATAAAGCTTCTTCCCGTCCGCCACCCTCCAGCAGCACCATAACCGCATAGGAGATCGTATCAATCCAATCGTCGAGGGTGTTGATCTGCTCTACGGTCAGTAGGTTGTTTCGCTGCAGCATACTATCAGGATACAATGCCCATGCCCATGTATATTGGCAAATCCCCCACAGAGCGGCAATCAGCTCCCGTTCTACGGATGGTTTCTCCAACTCATCTGCGAGAACTTCAATGATGGTCATCAGTTCATGGAAGTTGTCCTCGATCAGTTCTCCCTGAAAGGGGCGGAGCATCCCTAGAAATCCGTTTTGCATTTTGGGATGCTCCAGATCATCGTGAATAAAAGAATGACAACGTAACAGCTCGCGAGCCTCCTGTTTATTCATTCAGCTCCTTAATCTCTGCGCGGATACCTCTGCACAGAAAGCTACCTGACAGTCCCGACAAGGCATCGATATCAACTACCATGTCTGCTTCTTCATAGCGGAAATCAAGCTGCAAGATGATGTTTTCTGTTTCTACAGGAGTTAATACATGCTCTTTGGTTTCCAGAAATGTAAAAGTCACTGCATAGCGTGGGACGTCTTTTACTGGAGCTTCAGGGATTACAGGTGCCTCAGCCGAAGGCTCCAGATCCGGTGATTTAGGGACAAGCACGCTAGCGTAGGATAGCTCAATCGTCAGCGTAATCTGGTCTTTCGTCATATTAGCAGCTGTAATTCGGTCATAATGAAAGGGAGGGAAATAGCCAAGCTTCTCGACAATGCTGTCTGCTCCTTGAATAGAAACGGTTGGAGAGAAAGCCAGTTCCAGTCCGATGGACCCTGCCAGTTGGTCTTCATATTCTGGATTGATACGTATAAGGGCTTGTTCCGGCTCTACTTTTAAAATCGTGCCTATAAAATACTGTTTGCCATGGATCAAAACAATATCATGCGGAACGAACGGCAACGCTCCCCCGGCTTGATAATGAATGAGATATTCGTTCTCTTTTTTTTCAACCTTTTGAATTTGAATTTGCATAAATTGCAGCCTCCTGGGGTTAATAGTATGACGGATTGTTTAAGTGTGTGGTAAAGGGAACGGAGTCCACGATTGAAAAACATACTTCATATCCGGGGTATCCTGTTCGAGCATAAATGGAAGAATATCCATAATAGCGTGTGCTTTACTGCCAGCATAAAAGTTACGCGAGCTGTGTAGCAGCTTGTTTGCCTTTAACCACTGGCTCAGCTTCATCATAACGTCTTCGACGATTGCTTGGTCGATACTTTCATAAACGTCCTGACGGATTGAAACGAGCATGCCGCAATGATTAGAAGATTGGCACAGGGGGTCATTGGACAAAAGAATGTACAGTTCCGGCGTTGTCCCTTTGTTATAGGATGATTTGATACTGGGAGCCTCGATAGCTAGCATCAGCGGAATCAATTCATCATCGGTAACAATACGAAGCAACTCCTGCTTGTCCCAGCGAAACTTACCGTGTTTGGCCTTTTTAGCCCCGGCTTGATAGACTGACACACGGGTATTGCGGATTCCTGATATATTCAGGAGCGTTTCAAAACAATCGAACAGGTTAGTAAAGCACTCTTCGGCAAACAAAGTGTGCTTCTCCGACAAGGGACCGGTCATTATGAAATTATAATGCAGGTTGTTAACCACAAGCATCCATCCTTTATTCATGAATTACCAATTCATATACCATAATATATGACATGAAGATCGAATTCACCTTTTACATTGACTGTGGTGCTGTTCATTAAAATCGTTTGGAAACCAGTTCAACTTCGCGTATACTAGGAAAGTCATAGATGGAACGGGCCTGAGCCGCATTGCGGCCGTATGTTGGTTACATGAACAGATTCAACGATAACGGATAAGCTCCCTTCCTGAAAAGGGTAGAATGAGAACCGATACAAAAATGGGAATTCTGAACTATGGAACGATAGATGTCATATGGCACATGAACCTATTTTACGTGACACATATTGAATACAGATAAGGGAAGTGAATACCACTTGAAGAATTTTGCAGCATTAGGCGTAGAGCAGCATTGGGTAGAAGCCTTGAAAGAACAGGGAATTTCATCCCCAACTCCTGTACAGCAGGAGTCGATTCCACTGTTGATGGAAGGTCAGGATGTTATCGCCGAGGCACATACGGGAACCGGGAAGACGATTGCGTTCTTACTACCCATTTTGCAAAAAATGAATTTGGACAAGCGTCATCCACAAGCGCTCGTGATTGCACCGACGCGTGAGCTGGCGCTCCAGATTACAGAGGCAGCGAACACGTTGGCCGCTACAGAGCCAAGCTTGTCATTACTGGCTGTTTATGGAGGACAGGACGTAGAGCGTCAGCTTCGTAAACTGAAAGGCGGCGCACAACTGATTATTGGTACACCTGGGCGACTGCTGGATCACCTGAGACGTGGCACGCTGGATCTGGGTGGCATTAAAATGCTGGTCCTGGACGAAGCCGACCAAATGTTACACATGGGCTTTTTGAACGATGTGGAGACGATTCTTCAGGAGGTTCCTTACCGGAGACAGACGATGCTGTTTTCCGCTACGATGCCAGCCGGTATTCGCAAGCTGGCTCGTGTATATATGAACGAACCCGTAGATGTCAAAGTGAAATCCGCTTCTTCCGTTCCGGTGAGCCAAATCCGTCAGGTCGTTGTGCAAACAACAGACCGTGGTAAGCAACAGGCATTGGTGGATATGCTAAATACGGATCGCCCGTACTTGGCTGTTATTTTCTGCCGTACGAAGCGCCGGGCTGCCAAACTGAACGAAGAGCTGCAAGAGATGGGCTTTGAGAGCGGTGAGCTTCACGGAGATTTGTCCCAGAACAAGCGGGAGCAAGTGATGAAGGCGTTCCGGGAAGCGAAACTCCAATTGCTCGTAGCGACTGATGTAGCTGCGCGCGGCCTGGATGTAGAAGGCGTCACGCATGTCTTTAACTATGACATGCCGCAGGATGCCGAAAGCTACATCCACCGCATCGGGCGTACCGGCCGAGCCGGAGGCAAAGGCGTGGCAGTGACGCTCGCTACGCCAAGAGATGTTCCAGAGCTTCGGAACATCCAGAAAGTTGCTGGTGTCACATTCACCAGCAGTGAGGGCGGCGGACAGCGTAGACCTGCTTCCGATACGGCTGATCGACAGGGTCGAGAACGCCGTTCGGGCAGAAACGACCGCCGTTCCTACGGCGGCAACGACTCCGGCGGCGGACGCCGGGGCAGCGGCCGCGAACAGGCGGGCCGTCGTGATGCCACAGGCGGCGAACGTCGCTCTAGCAGCGGCAGCAGCGAGCGTGGCGGGTATGACCGCAGTAGCGGCGGTTCCGCACGCGGAGGCCAAGGCCGCTCGGCAGGACAAAGCAGCGAGCGTGGCGGATATGACCGCAGTAGCGGCGGTTCCGCACGCGGAGGCCAAGGTGGCCGCGGTGGACAAGCCAAAGGCGGCCCGCGTGGTGGTCAAGGACAAGGCGGCCGTCGCGGACGGTCCAGATAGATAAAACAGGAGTATTCTCATAGAATACTGCAGTATGGTTATCATAATAGCCCCGGGGAGGCTCATCTTCCGGGGCTATTGTAATCTTCACCCATACCGCTTGAAGAAGCAGCACCATAAGATGACATGAGCAGCGGGGCTACCTTGAAATAAACGATTAGCGTTTAGGATGCATTTTTCAAAAAGATAAATTTGGAGGGGTTATACATCATGCAGGAACAGGATATGGGCAAGCGCGCCATGGTCTCAGCATGGATCAGCCTGATTAGCAACATCCTATTAACCGGCATTAAAATTATTACAGGACTTATGTTCAACAGCAAGGTGCTGGTGGCCGATGGTGTGCATAATGCCGGGGACGTGATTGCCTCTGCAACGGCACTGGGAGCGATGCGCATATCCAGCCAGCCGCCGGATGAGGATCATCCTTATGGTCACGGCAAAGCAGAAGTGATCGGTGCAAGCGTGGTGGCGGTCATATTGTTTGGAGCGGGCATATTTATCGGCTATCATTCGATTGCAGCACTGTTCGAACCGATGCCACAGGAGCATATACTGGCATTGGTGGCCGCCATTATTTCCTTGCTCTGGAAACAGTGGTTGTATATCTACACGATTCGTATCGGGAGAGCGGCCAATAGTCAGGGTCTTATCGCAACGGCAAAAGATCATCTCGCTGATGTGTACGCCTCTGGGGCTGCTGTACTGGGTATCGGTTTGGGGCTGATTGGGGAGCACTGGAGCATTTCAATCTTATCTTACGGCGACCCTATTGCGGGATTCGTAGTGGCATTGCTAGTTCTGAAATTGGCGTGGGAAATGGGCCGTGAATCCATAGATGTGCTTATGGAAAAAGCGATTGCCACGGAGGAAATTGAAAGCTACGCCGCAGCCGCACTGAGTGTAGCCGAGGTTCAACGTATTGACCGTATCCGTGCCCGTGAGCACGGCCATTATATTATCGTGGATATCCGCGCTTCAGTGGATGCCTCTTTGACGATTCAGCAGGGACACGATATTATCCGACTGATTAAGGGGGCTGTCATGAAGCAGGAACCGCGGGTTTATGAGGTGCTTGTCCATTTGAATCCATGGTATCCAGACGACCACTAGAACAGACGACGCGAATTGACAGATAACTTGCAGGGAGGGTATGCTTTTAAAAGCCGAACGATGATGAATAAAAGCGAGGTTACCCGAAAATATGCGAAAATTTTTAAAATGGTTAGGCATTTCTGTGACTGCGGCTGTTCTTTTAGTGGGCGGATATTATACGTATTCTATATATCATTTTACGAATCAAATTTCGGTTGCTTCGGGACAGGATTCGAAATTCAAACCGCAGGCACAAACTCAAACCAATGTACAACCAGTAGAGGTATCGCTCCCACCAGAATGGGATGGGACAGAAAGAGTGAATATTCTGCTGCTAGGCGGCGACTCCCGTGGAGAGGATTCAGGGCGTTCTGACTCCGTTATGGTTGCTTCTATTGATCCGGTTACGAAAAAGGCTACACTTATGTCGATTCTTCGTGATACGTACGTCAATATCCCAGGTCATGGGCAAAGTCGATTGAATGCTGCTTTTTCCTACGGTGGACCGGATTTAACCAGACAGACCGTGAGCGACCTGTTGGGGATACCGATTCAATATTATGTATATACTGATTTTAATGGCTTTATTGCGTTGGTTGATTCTGTGGGTGGTATTGACCTGGATGTCGAAAAAGATATGCACTATACCTCCAAGGCAGATAAACACCAGTTTGATATTGATTTGAAAAAGGGAATGCAGCACATGGACGGTAAAACAGCCTTGCAATATGTACGCTTCCGTCATGATGCGACTTCCGATTTTACGCGTACGGAGCGGCAACGCAAATTCATTACCGAGCTTGGCGGTAAAATTCAGTCAACCTCATCTCTAATCAAACTGCCAAGTATTTTAAATAGCATTTCTCCTTATATTGAAACGAATCTCAATACTACGGAAATGCTGCAATTGGCTTCATTGGGCTTTAATATCGATGCAACAACAGTAGCGAAGCAGCAAATCCCACCAAATGAATTGGTACGCGGGGAAACCATTAAGGGTGCGCAGGTGTTGGGTGTGGACGAAAGAAAGCTCAAGCGCTTCATACAGAATCTTTTTGAACAGGAGAACAAACCTGTGACCACGACGGTGGATGCTGCAACCACGATAAATGATACTCCATAACCCTCGAAAGCAAGCGAAGTTCGTACGATGACGTACAACTTTGTTTGCTTTTGTGTGTATTTGGGTATAACCTTGTATATTTTGTTCCAAAAATATATCGTATCTATGAAGAACGTATACTCAATTGTGTAAAGAGAAGGGGAATGTGGTGTGGAAATAACTCCGGCATGGAAAGACCGATTCAAGAAGTTTTTTCTGAACAACAAGTTTGTGTTATTCCTGCTGGTACTGCTGCTGATCGGCTTGAATATCTTGGTGCTTACCAAAATTTCATACATATTCACACCTGTCATGGTGCTGCTGAAAACGATAATTCTCCCTGTCATTTTATCCGGCGTGTTGTACTATCTGTTCAATCCGTTGGTTGATGTACTGGAGCGTAATAAGGTGAAACGAATATACTCCATTATTGTACTGTTTTTGCTCATTATAGGGGTTATTGCGATTGTGGTTACATCGGTGGTACCTGTAATCCGTGATCAAATACAGGGGCTCATCCAAAATTTCCCTGCCTATAGCGAGCAAGTACAACGACAATTCGAGAAACTGATCGGCAGCGATTTTGTAAACCAGTTCCAGAACACCATTCAAATTAATCCATCTGAGCTGGCCTCCAAAGCTTCTGAAAAGTTATCTAGCTTTATTAATAATGCATGGACGGGCGTGGGCAGCTTCTTGGGCGTGGTTACAGAAACGGTACTTGCGATTGCCACGGTTCCATTTATTCTGTTCTACTTGCTAAAAGATGGACACAAGCTGCCACAGTTTATCCTGAAAATGCTCCCGCCTATGTTTCGTAAAGAAACAGATCGCATTATGACTGAAATGAACCATCAGGTCAGTTCCTATATTCGTGGGCAGATTATTGTCAGCTTCTGTATTGGGGCGCTGTTGTATATTGGTTATCTAATCATTGGATTAGACTACTCTCTGACGCTTGCAGTCATTGCATCCTTTACGAGCGTTGTCCCCTACTTAGGTCCCGTTATTGCCATTACACCTGCGTTAATTGTAGCCTTGGTCACCTCACCGATTATGCTGCTCAAGATGGTTATCGTATGGACAGTCGTACAGCTCATTGAGGGTAAATTTATTTCTCCACAAATTATGGGCAAATCTCTTCGAGTACATCCGATCACGATTATCTTCGTTATTCTGACGGCAGGCAATTTGTTTGGTGTGGTGGGAATTGTACTGGCGGTTCCGGGATATGCTGTCTTGAAAGTAATCGTTACACATCTGTACAGTTTCTTTAAAAAGCGTTCGCATCTCTATGAGGCGGATAAAGAGAACGCAAGTCTTTACGAGAAATAAAATTTTCCACTATAAAATTGATATGGCCCCCTCTTGGGTAACTGTGGCTACGCGTGCTATAATTAATGCCTATCCTTATTCCAAAATAGAAAGGTCAGACTTTTATGATAAAACTCAGCATTCTTGACCAATCTCCGGTATCGGAAGGCATGACGCATGCGCAGGCATTACAAAAGACCGCTGAGCTTGCTATAGAGGCGGAACGCTTGGGTTATCATCGCTTTTGGGTATCAGAGCATCATTCTGCCGCAAATCTTGCAGGGTCCAGTCCGGAGGTACTGATTTCACATCTGGCCGCCCGGACTTCAACCATTCGAGTGGGGTCGGGTGGTGTGATGCTGCCTCATTACAGCGCTTATAAAGTAGCGGAAAACTTTCGTGTGCTGGAGGGGTTGTATCCGGGACGCATTGATCTGGGTCTGGGACGAGCGCCTGGAGGAATGCCCATTGCTACCAGAGCACTGCAAGAAGGCAAAATGCGAGGTGGCGTAGATCTATACCCTGAGCAGTTGGATGACCTGTTAGCTTATTTACATGACAGCACAGGCAATGATCACCGTTTCGGTTCGCTACAGGCGATGCCGCTCATAGAAACTGTACCGGAAATGTGGTTGCTCGGCTCCAGCGGTGATAGCGCAGGTCTGGCAGCCGAGCGTGGCGTGGGCTTTGCGTTTGCGCAGTTCATTAACGGTGAAGGCGGCACAGGGGCTATGAAGGAATACCAGGAAAGCTTCCAGCCTTCCCAGCATAGTGACCAACCGCGTTCGCTTGTTGCCGTATTTGCGATCTGTGCGGACACCGAAGAGGAGGCGAATCGGTTGGCTTCCAGTATGGACTTGTCTCTTGTACTATTAGAGCAGGGAATGCGCTCCGCTGGAACACCTTCCGTCGAAAAGGCACTGGCGTATCCGTATACGCCGTTTGACCGGATGCGTATTCGTGAGAATCGCAAACGTATGGTGGTCGGTTCGCCCGAACAGGTGAAGCGTCAGATTGAGCAATTAAGTAAGGACTATAATGCACAGGAGATCATGGTTGCGAGCATTATTCACGACTTTGATGCCAAAATGAAATCTATACGTCTCATGGCTGAAGCATTTGGACTGTCTTCTGTATAGTCATAATGCGATTCGCCGGATTTAAAAGATCACAGCTTCGAGGAGCTGTGATCTTTTTTTGAATTTTTTGAGGGAATATTGGATGATATGCACTGTATGATATAGGAAATAAACCAGTTAACACTTGATAATGATTATCAATATCTTTATTATATAAAGATAGAATGAAGTTTTGATGAAAGTCGTGCGTTAAGCCCGTGACTATATATATTGGATAAGGGAAAGGGATGATTCCAAATGTTTCGTCTGAAAACGGCAAATCTGGATATTGCTTATGAAGATCGATTGATTGTAGAAGATCTGAACGTAGAAATACCGCAAGGGAAAATCACAGCCTTGGTGGGCGCAAATGGTTCTGGCAAGTCCACCATTCTGAAGACGATGGCTCGCATCATGAATCCTAAGGGCGGCAGTGTTCTGCTTGACGGTAAATCCATTCATAAGCAATCCACCCGGGAAGTAGCTAAACAGCTGGCTATTTTGCCACAAAATCCGACTGCACCGGAAGGATTAACCGTGACGGAACTGGTATCTTACGGACGTTTTCCCTATCAAAAAGGCTTTGGCTCCATGAAAGCGGAAGATCGCAAAATGGTAGAGTGGGCCATTCAAGTAACGGGAATGAGCGAGTTCCACGATCGTCCGATTGATCAGCTTTCTGGCGGTCAGCGTCAGCGTGCTTGGATTGCTATGGCGCTTGCGCAGGATACGGATATTTTGTTTCTGGATGAGCCGACGACATTTTTAGATATGGCGCATCAACTGGAAGTGCTGCATTTGCTAGAGTATCTGAATACTTCGGCGGAGCGCACCATTGTTATGGTCGTACATGATTTGAACCATGCGGCCCGGTATGCTCAGCATATGATTGCGATCAAAAAAGGGAAGGCCGAGGCGGTAGGAACTCCAACTGAGGTTATGTCTCCTGATGTGCTGCGCGAGGTGTTCGGGATTGAGGCGGATATTGTAACAGATCCTCGTACGGGTGTACCGCTCTGTCTTCCATATGCTTTGGCTGGACAGCCAGCGGTAAGCCAAGCAGTAAAGGAAATGAATGTGGAAGAGAAGCAACCCGTGGGTTCTGTTGCCGAGCGACGTGATGCCAGACCACAAGTAGCGGCAAGAGGTTAAAGGGGACATACCATGAGACCACTGGATTACAATCAGCTTGAGCAATTAGCGAAAATAGTGAGAGTCACGCCGGAGGATGCAGTATATTCCGGCCCAGTGGCGGAATGGCTTGAACCAGAGAAGCTCCGCTCTGTAATGGAGTACTATAGCGATCTTCTGCGTGCTGAAGACGATTTGACCGCAGCTGTTTATTTTGTGAACCAGTTGCGTGGCCTCGTGTTTGCGCAGCATTTTATGGTGTCTCTGTGTGAACGCCGTCTGGACCTGTCCGTTTCCAATCTCAGATTTCATATTTGTTATGAAGGTCAATATCCCTCTATTAGCCTCCAGGTCATCGACCTAACAGAGCTGGACAATACGCGGAACAATGGGGATGACCATTCTTCCGGACAGGCTCAGCAAGCGTTACGTGACTTTTACAGTTTGCAGATGCGGCCCATATTGGAGGCAATAGCTGCAGTGGGGAGCGCATCTATTGGGCAAATGTGGGGACAGTTTCCGTTGACATTGCTGTATTTTAAGGATAGAGTACAGCCATCGTTGACTGATCCTCAGGATGTGGAGCGCTTTGAACAAGATTATATGTATGTGACACGTGAGCTGGAGGGAGAGGTATTCGGGCGTAAAAGAAATCCGTTTACGGTTCGTCTCATTGAATTGGACAATCCTTACCGCCCCGGTGAAAATACCTACATGAAACCGTCCTGTTGCCAATATTACAAGACAGGTGGAGGCCAGCGGTATTGTTATGCTTGCCCAAAAATGTCCGCTTCCGAACGCGAAGAACGCAGACTCGAAGTGATGGCATCACGGTAAAATCACTGTGGATGTTGGCATGTCCGTCACGTTTTGGTTAAAATAGGTTATGTAACCTAAACCAAGCGACACGAAGGAGGATGCTGTATGTCTGTCTATTCACATAATGCCGTAACACCAGCGAATCAGGAGGTTTCTCTGGATACTTACACCGGTAAGGTGCTGGTTATTGCGAATACCGCCAGTAAATGTGGACTTACCCCGCAATATGGGGATTTGCAAAAGCTTTATGACGAATATAAGGATCGGGGATTAGTTGTATTAGGATTTCCTTGCAACCAATTTGGCGGTCAGGAGCCGGGCAGCAGCGAGGAAGCGGCTGAATTTTGCCAATTGAATTATGGGGTTAGTTTCCCGATATTCGCCAAAGTGGACGTCAACGGACCTGATACAGCGCCTCTGTTTGAATATTTAAAAAAGCAACAGCCTGGAGAACAGGAAGATGGGACAATTCAGTGGAATTTCACGAAATTCATTGTGAATCGTGAAGGTGTACCTGTGGGTCGTTTTGAACCGAAGGAGTCACCAGAAGCGATGAAAGCAGCTATTGAGCAATTGCTATAGTAGCTTCGCTTTAATTCCAACGTATATGTTTAAAAAGGGTCTGATTTCCGGAATGTCTCCGGGAAACGGACCTTTTTTGTTCTCTACATATGCATTTGTCTAAGGTGTATTGCATCATGTGAAGGTCGATTCCAAGGGCATAATCAGGGGGCTTACAGGGAAAACTGGATGGAGCAAAGAAACATTTCAGCAAACGACTGAACTCGTATATCCTTTCTTTTTTAAATGTGGACAAATTGTGAATATCTTAAAAAGCTATTGTAATGTGAAAAATATCACACTATAATAAGCGCATGAAGTGAAATAAATCACAAACGCTAACGAGCTGTTTACGTGAAACTATTCACAATTATTATACATTTTATGCCCACACACCAAGGAGGAATTTAACATGAAAGTAGCAGTTATCGGATGTACACACGCAGGCACGGCAGCTATCGTCAACACAGCTAAATGTTATCCAGATGCCGAAATTACCGTTTATGAGCGTAATGATAATATTTCATTCTTATCTTGTGGTATTGCGCTGTACGTAGGTGGTGTCGTCAAAGATCCGCACGGACTGTTTTATTCGTCTCCAGATCAACTGGCTGACTTGGGTGTAGAGACCAAGATGCTTCATGAGGTAACGAGTGTGGATACGGCAGGCAAGACGCTGCATGCACGTAATCTCCAAACAGGTGAAGAATTTACAGACACATTTGATAAATTAATTGTGACCACAGGATCATGGCCTATTATTCCGAAGCTGGAAGGCATTGAACTTGATCATATTTTGCTCTGTAAAAACTATAATCATTCGAATGATATCATTGAGAAAGCCCAGCATGTACAGAACATTACAGTCGTCGGAGCTGGATACATTGGTGTTGAACTGGTAGAAGCTTTCCAAATGAACGGTAAAAATGTAACACTGATCGACAGTGCTGATCGTATATTGAATAAGTATTTGGACCATGAGTATACAGACCGGATTGAAAGTTCCCTGAAGGAACATGGCATTAAGCTGGTACTTGGCGAGACGGTGAGTCGTTTTGAGGGTACGAACGGTAAGGTAAGTAAAGTCGTGACCTCTAAAAGAGAATATGAAACAGAGCTTGTTATTCTCTGCATCGGTTTCCGACCTCAAACGGATCTGCTCAAAGGTCAGGTAGATATGTTGCCTAACGGTGCGATCATTGTGGATAACTATATGCAAAGTAGCTGCCCGGACGTGTTTGCAGCAGGTGACAGCTGTGCAATCCGCTATAATCCGACAGGCAAAACGGCTTATATCCCTTTGGCAACCAACGCAGTTCGTATGGGTACGCTGGTAGCACGTAATCTGGTACAACCAACCATTGCCTACATGGGAACCCAAGGAACTTCGGGTATCAAAATTTACGAAGACAATATTGCAGGAACAGGCATGACGGAAGCGGCGGCAACGGACGAAGGCATGACTGTAGAAGCTGTAACCATTGAAGACAGCTACCGGCCTGAATTTATGCCAACCTCCGAAAAGGTATTACTGAAAGTGGTATATGAGCAGGAGACACGGAGAATTTTGGGGGCACAAATTATGTCGAAGGTGGATTTGACGCAATCCATTAACACGCTATCCGTAGCCATTCAAAATCATATGACCATTGACCAGTTGGCCTTTGTCGATTTCTTCTTCCAGCCACATTATAACAAGCCTTGGAATTTCCTGAACGCAGCAGGTTTACAAGCATTGCCTACAATATCCGAACGGAACCCAGTTACTGTATAATTCGGTTTGTCTGTGACATTGTTCATAAGTTTGTCAACAATCTGAGACGTATGGACGAATCCTTATAGTACAATATAGAGTAGCATAAGGATTAGGGGGTAAGTAGCTTATGGATTTGTTTTATATCCTTTTTCTTGTAGTCGTAGCGCTGGTAGGCCTCGGTGGAGTTATTTGGTTCTTGAGAGCAGTTGAAAAGGAAGAATACAACTAAATGCAAAGCGCGTAGTAGCGCAGTAGATGTAATAATACAGAAAAGACAGTCCTTTTTCCAAGGGCTGTTTTTTTAATGCTTGATAAAGTGATTTTTTTCACAAACATAATCACTGATTTTAAATAAAATATGAAAGAAGAACATTTTAGTGAAAAGATATTAAAGGAGCGGGGACATATGGCGAGCTATAAACCGGGGCAAATTGCCGAAAAGACGGTGGAAACAGGAGTGGCCAAGGCGAACAACCCGTGGACTGTGGCGGTGGTACTGGGATTTTTGGCAGGTGCATTTATTGCACTCGGGTTTTTGCTGGATATACGTGTTATTGCAAGTGCGCCTAAAGAATGGGGAAGCATTGCCACCTTTATTGGAGCTGCGGTGTTCCCTGTAGGTCTGGTATTAGTTTTGATCGCCGGCGGAGAATTGCTGACCGGCAATATGATGGCGGTTCCTTTGGCGAGATGGGCAGGACGGATTAAGACAGGGGCCATGCTTCGTAATTTGGCGATTATTACGCTCAGTAATTTTGCGGGTGCGTTATTCGTTGCTTTTTTCTTTGGCCATGTGCTGGGTTTGACAGAAACGGGTCCTTACCTGGACAAAGTGGTGGATATGGCAGGACATAAGCTACATGAAAGCTTTTTGCAGTCTTTTATATCGGGTATAGGATGTAACTGGCTCGTAGCACTGGCTGTATGGCTGGCTTATAGCACAGACTCAATTGGCGGCAAAATTATGGGGATTTGGTTCCCGACCATGGCCTTTGTCGCTATTGGATTTCAGCACGTTGTTGCCAATATGTTTCTCATTCCGGCGGCTATTTTTGCAGGCCACTTTTCATGGGCAGATTATGTTATGAACTTCATTCCGGTCTGGCTGGGGAATTTGGTAGGAGGTAGCCTGTTTGTGGCTGGAGCCTACTGGTTGGCCTATTTAAAAAAGCCTCAAGCCAACGCACATCCAGTGAATGAATCTCCAACCACTTCTTCGGTTGCACATCAAATCCGTTGAGTGATCCTGCTTAATTACGGCACTTTAAACAGCAATGAACAAAGCAAATCCGCCATGACAGGCCCGGGGGAACGAAACCTGTCATGGCGGATTTTTTTGGGAGTGGTCCATGATTTGGCATGGAGGATGAGTGTGCTCTCGTCCCATAATGCCTTGATCTCTTTTACCCTCGGTAAGATATGATGAAACAGGATGTCGAAAAAAATTATGATTCTTAAAAAAATCCGTTTTGCTCTATGCAGCAGACGGATTTTTTTAATATTTTGGAGAGCGGCTGTGTGGGAAAATCCTTCTCTTGCCATAGGCCAAAGCTGTGGATATGATAAGATCAGTGTAATTTTTGGAAACGGTAACGGAAAGGAGCATCAACACTATGGATCATCGCAATAGCGCGCCTCCTGAGGCCACGCTTCAACAAGACTTACAGAGGGGACAGCGGATGACGGAGCAGCAGGACGGTATTTTTCCGGCTGTATGCCCGTTAGATTGCCCGGATACGTGTGGGCTCCTGCTTCACAAGGAAAATGGAAAGATAGTCAAGGTCACTGGGAACCCGGATCATCCTATTACCAAAGGCGCTATTTGTAACAAAGTTCGCAATATGACGGAGCGGGTATATGATCCTGATCGGGTGCTCTATCCGTTGAAACGTATAGGCCCCAAAGGAGAAGGGAAGTTTGAACGAATTAGCTGGGAGGAAGCGGTCGATACCATTACAGGTCGATTCAAGGAGCTGATACGTACGGACGGATCGGAATCTATTCTCCCCTACAGCTTTTATGGCAATATGGGCGTATTGAGTGTGGATGGAATGGATCGCCGATTTTTTAATGCGCTGGGTTCAAGCCAACTGGATCAGACGATTTGCAGCGTGGCTGGGAATGAAGGCTGGGCATCCGTTATGGGCTTTAAGGGCGGCACCAGCCCGGAGGACACGGAGGATGCAGACCTCATTATTGTGTGGGGTGGAAATGTCATTAGCACCAACATGCATCAGGTCGTTTTGGCTGAGAAGGCACGTAAAAAGGGTGCTAAGGTGGTCGTTATTGACGTTCATCGCAACCGGACGGCGCAATGGGCGGATTGGTTCATTCCGTTATATCCGGGGACGGATACGGCGCTCGCGCTGGGTGTTATGAATGTGCTGTTCGCTCAGGGACTGACGGACGACGAATTTTTACATCGCTACACGGTAGGCCATGAGGAACTGCGCGAGCATGTTAAGACATATACACCAGAGCGAGTTTCGCGGATTACCGGCGTGCCGGAAGCAGATATTATCCGTTTAGCGGAAATGTACGGAACTGCGCGAGCAGCGTATATCAATATAGGTAATGGGCTTCAGCATCATGATAATGGCGGTATGAACGTACGTGCGGTTACATGCTTGCCTGCGCTCACTGGACAATGGCTAAAGCACGGCGGGGGAGCGTCACGCTCTAATGGCGCTTATGGCAAATTTAACGGCGCCAATCTGGCGCGTCCTGATCTGCGACAGAACCCGGATGCCCGGGTGATCAACATGAACCGGATCGGAGAAGCGCTGCTACAGAAGGAACAGCCGATTAAGGCGTTATTTGTATACTGCAGTAACCCGGTAGTTGTAGCTCCCGATTCGGA
Source organism: Paenibacillus sp. OT2-17 (assembly GCF_009827695.1). Lineage (NCBI taxonomy): Bacteria > Bacillati > Bacillota > Bacilli > Caryophanales > Paenibacillaceae > Paenibacillus > Paenibacillus sp. OT2-17. The sequence goes on from NZ_WUDQ01000008.1 coordinate 46,780, forward strand.
ACGGGTGACTGAAGGATTTGAACGAGAGGATTTGTTCACAGTCGTACATGACCTGTTTCTTACGGATACGGCCCGTTATGCCGATATTGTGCTGCCTGCAGCGTCTTCCTTTGAGGGTACAGACCTATATAAATCCTACTGGCATCACTATGTCCAGATGCAGGAACCCGTCATTGCTCCACTGGGGGAAAGCAAAAGCAATTATGAGCTGTTTAGCCTGCTCGGACGGGCTATGGGCTTTGACGAAGCTGCCTTTACGGAAAGTGAAGCGGACATGATCGCAGGCGCGCTGGATAATCCAACGAACCCTTATCTCAACGGTGTAACCTTGGAAGCCTTAAAGAAGTCACCTTTTGTAAAGCTCGATATGTCGCCAAAGGCTACTTATTTGGATCGTCTAACCACGCCTTCAGGCAAGATTGAGCTATATTCGGAAAAAATGAAACAAGCAGGTCTGCCCGCGATGCCTTCATATGTGCCGCTCATTGAAGGGTATGATGGAGAGCATCGACCGCAAGCGGACGAGCGGTTTCCATTAATGTTTATTTCACCGCCAAACCATAATTTTCTGAATTCTACTTTCGCTAACTTACCCAAGCATCAGCGGCTGGAGCGGGAGCCATTGCTACAAATTCACCCGGAGGATGCTCAGACAAGAGGCATCGCGGATGGGGAACCGGTTACCGTATGGAATGATCGGGGGACGTATGAGCTGAAAGCCAAAGTCACCGATCTGATGCTGCCCGGTACAGTGATTAGCCAGGGATTATGGTGGGAAGGCAAAGGACGCAGACAGCGTGCCAATGTGTTAACCTCTGATCGGCTGTCGGATATGGGACAGGGGGCTACTTTCTTCTCAACGGTGGTGAATGTGAAGCACCAATGAGATAATGCCATTTATGGCGTCAGATGCAAAAGGAGAAACAAAAGATATGAAATGGTTGGAGTCTTATCCGAAAGAAGTGAAAGTGTTTCTCATTGCTAGCCTGATTAATTCCGCTGGAAGTTCATTGATGTGGCCGTTGGTTAGCATGTATGTGTTTGACGAACTGAACCGTAGTATGGGAGATGCAGGGATTGCGATTTTAGTGCAGTCTCTGGGCGGAATTTTTGGTCAAGTGCTGGGCGGAGCCCTCTATCATCGTATTGGAGCCAAAAAATTGATTGTTGGCTCACTGGCGATGAACGCGCTGGGACTTCTCACGCTTCCATTTACCAGTGGTCATTGGGTAGCGTTTGTCATCATGATGGGCTTTATCGGCTTTTTTAATGTCGTATCTGTGCCTGCGATTCAGGCCTTTGTAGGTTTTCGTTTCGCTGACCGTCGTGGAGAGCTGTTTAATATTATTTATGTCGCTAACAATATTGGGGTTGCAGTGGGTACGGGATTGAGCGGCGTTCTGGCTGACCTTTCCTATCAGCTCAGCTTTGTGATGAACGGGGTGACTTCTGCGGTATTTGCCGGGTTCTTCTGGTCTTATCTAAGCAGGGTAGATCGAGAAGAGGGAGAAGTACAGCTCAGCAAGTCCGTGAAGAAAAGAGAGGAAATACCAGCTCGTTTGCTGTTTCGTGATACCAGATTGTATCTCTTTGTGGGGGTAGGCTCGCTTTTTTTATGGTTCGGCAATTCGATCTGGAATACAGGAGTGTCTCCCCATATTATTGAGCAGGGCTTGCCTAAAACGATGTATGGGTTACTATGGACGCTGAATGGTATCCTTATTTTTGCCGCACAACCTATTATTTTTTGGATAAAACGACTGTACGCTCATCACGCTTCAGCGCAAATGACATGGGCCGGAGGATTTTATTTGGCGGCTTATATTGTCATGCTGGGCACACAGAACTATACTGGAATGATATTCGCTATGGTTCTGGCGACCCTGGGAGAAATGCTGATTGCACCTGCGGTTCCAGCATTCCTGTCTGATCATGGAGGTCGGGGTGCACCCTTTTACATTGGGCTTGTGGGGGGTATTGGCGCAGCCGGACGGGTAATGGGGCCTTATATTATGGGGAAGTTGTATGATGGCGGTGGGTTACCGCCTACACTTTGGCTGGCATCAGGCGTAGCGGTGTTGTCGATCCTGTTTTTCGTCCTGCATAGCTGGTTGAACCGTTTCCGGCATCATTCGGATACTTTGGATACTACGACATCCAAGGTAGATGCTCCCAGTTCTTAAGTCCTAATAAAAGTGCAGTAATATGCTGTAATTATGGTACAATAAGTGACGAATGGTTGTAGTTATTGCTTCAGGAAAGCCTTCACAGGAAGGATTGAAAGGAATTGTTTACAAGTCAACCTTTGACAATACGTCATTCGGAGATGAAGGATGCTCCTGATCTGATTGCGCTGGATGAATTGGTATGGAATGAACGCACGGCTCCCGCTTCGCTGTCTTGGAAGTCGCGCGGAGAGTTTCTGCGCAATACGCCTCCAGGCTCTCAACTGGTCGCCATCGAACAGGAAGTACTCTGCGGGTATATTGGATTTCGTTCTCCAACGCTGTTGGCTAGTAATTGTCATGTACTCGAAATAAATATAGCTGTACATCCAGCTTATCATCGCAAAGGTATTGGGACGGCGCTCATGAACTCCATGAAGGACATTGCAGCTGCCGAGGGCATACGCAAGTTGAGTTTGCGTGTACTCTCTTGCAACACGGAAGCCCTTATGTTTTATGAAAAAAGCGGTTTTGCGATTGAAGGACGTTTGCATGAGGAGTTTTACATAGCAGGCCAATTCGTGGATGATGTGTTAATGGCCTATTTCTTAAAATAGGCGGGAGGCTACAGACAGCAATTCGGTTGTATGCCCGGTCTAAAACAACAACGCCGCAGACCTGATCAGGTCTGCGGCGTTGTTGTACATCAATATTACCGAAGTTGCTTCCATTCATTTTGGAGCATACCATACACTGCGTGGTTCATGTAGCCGTCGGGCAGCAATTCCGCTTCGCGTACAATGCCTTCGAGCACAAAGCCCAAACGTTCTGGAATACCGCGGCTGCGGCGGTTCGTAGTTGCGCAACGGATTTCGACCCGATGCAAGTCCAGCTCCACCAAAGCATATTCAACGAATACGCGGCAGGCGCTGGTCATAAGACCTTGTCCTTCGTACCCGTGTCCAAGCCAGTATCCGATGCTAACGGAGCGGTGAGTCCAATTGATCTCATGGTAGCTAATGATGCCAGCAAGCTCGTTGTCTATCCAAATTCCGGCGGTCAGACTACCGTTCTCTGCGGCTTGTTTCAAGGCGCCCTGCACGAACTGCTCTGTGTGGCTGATTTCCGTGGTAGAGTCTACCCATGGAAGCCATTGACGCAGGCGGTCACGAGACATTTCGATCAGCTCAAACAGAGGCTGCACATGCTCCTTGGTGAGCGGCCGAAGGACTGTGCGTTCGTCCAACGCATATGTAAACATGATTGATCCCCTCTTTCACTCGGAAAATCGCTAAACCAGCCAGTCTAGCATTTAATCCCATGCTACCTTATTCTGCGAGAGTCGTCAAAAGGGAGAGGAAGCTTCAAATTCTATAGGTCCCACCCGGAACCGTTCATGCTCGTATACATATTTCAGATCCAAATCCCCTACAAATTCGGTTGGGGATACACTGCCAGATACAGTGGCTTGCAGAGGAAGTTGTTCGGCATCATACATGACGAAAGAGCTAAAATCGAGATGTTTTGTAAATTGGGCAGGATCATCGTAAAATACGGATGCTTTAGGGTCTATCGTGTGTGTAACACCGTCAATCGTGATAGCAATATGGACCTGGCGGTTGTGATCACGTAGCTCCACTGAGCTGTGTACGCGCTGGGATACAGCATCTGCTGCCGATTCGACTACATATTCTTCCATCGTGCGTGCGTTAACAATATGCAACTCCTGCAATTCGACACCCGTTCCCGAGGCACGCGTGAGGATCACGACAGCTTCACGGACACCATCCCCGTTCACATCCCTGTAATATAATTGTAGTGCGGTGGAAATATCTGCCGAGCCCGACCATCGGAATGTGCGGCGTTGCTGGCCGATTTCCAGTACAGCTGAATGGAATAATCCCTGTGACGGATTAACAGCATATAAGCGGACAGATGATTCTTCTGGAGCGCTGGCTAGCGGACGAGATTGTACGGTTTCGTTCACCGGGTCCGGTGAGGGATGGCCGGAAGTCATGACGGAAGAGGACAAAAGCATAGACAGCAGGATCACAATGAGCAGCTTAAACACGGGTGGGTCTCCTTTTCCGGGCAAAATAAAAGATATATACACTATAACGAATTTATTTGCCGAAAATGTTAACTCTTTTTCATAACTTGTCACTTTTTTTGCTGAAGCGTGCATAAGGATTTTCATTTTATTGAGTTATGCGGTGTGAAAGGGTATATTTAAGGGAACAGGTTTTACACAGATTATACGGAAGAAAGGTTGATTAGCGTGGAGAAGCCGATCACTCCCCCCAATTTTATTAAAAATGTTATTGAAGAGGATCTACGTACGGGTAAGGTAAAGGAGGTTGTTACACGTTTTCCGCCTGAACCTAACGGATATTTGCATATTGGACATGCCAAAGCTATCTGGATCAATTTCTCGCTGGGAGATGAATTCGGAGGACGCACAAATCTGCGTTTTGACGACACCAATCCGGCGAAGGAAGACACGGAATACGTGAACTCCATCCAGGAGGACGTGAAGTGGCTCGGTTATGAATGGGAGGAAAAACATTTTGCCTCCAATTATTTCGAAGAAATGTACAAGCGTGCCATCCTGCTGATCCAAAAAGGTAAAGCCTACGTGGATGATCAAAGCGCGGACCAAATCCGTGAAACTCGTGGCACACTGACCGAACCGGGGCAAAATAGCCCTTATCGGGATCGCAGTGTTGAAGACAATCTGAAGCTGTTTGAAGAGATGCGTGCAGGCAAATACCAAAATGGTGAAAAGGTGCTGCGTGCCAAAATTGATATGGCTTCAGGAAACATTAATTTACGTGATCCGGTTATTTACCGCATTTCACACACAGCACATCACAATACAGGCGACACATGGTGCATCTATCCAATGTACTCCTATGCTCATCCGCTGGAAGATGCGATTGAGGGAGTAACGCACTCGCTCTGTTCGCTGGAGTTCGAAGATCAGCGCCCGCTGTACGATTGGGTTGTAGCTGAATGCGAGATGGAAAAGGTACCGCACCAATACGAATTTGGACGGCTGAACCTGGCTCAAACCGTAACCAGCAAACGTAAGCTCAAGCTTCTGGTCGATGAAAAGCACGTAGATGGTTGGGATGATCCGCGTATGCCGACGATTTCCGGTTTACGTCGTCGCGGCTACACGCCGGAGGCCATCCGCAGCTTCGTATATGAGACAGGCATTTCCAAAGCCTACGGAGTCATCGATTTGCAGGTACTGGAGCATTTTGTACGTGAGGATTTGAAGCTTAAGGCACCTCGTACCATGGCAGTCATAGATCCGTTGAAGGTGGTTATCACAAACTATCCTGAAGGACAAGTTGAAATGCTGGAGGCGGAAAATAATACTGAAAATCCGGAACTCGGTACACGTCAAATTCCGTTTTCTCGTGAAATTTATATTGAGCGTGAGGACTTCATGGAAAATCCACCGAGCAAATACTTCCGTTTGTTCCCTGGTAATGAAGTACGTCTCAAACATGCTTACTTCATTAAATGCAACGATGTGATTAAAGATGCGGACGGAAATGTAACGGAGATTCACTGTACCTATGATGTAGAAACCAAGAGCGGATCAGGCTTTACTGGACGTAAAGTGAAAGGCACGATCCATTGGGTAGAGGCTACTCAGGCTGTACCTGCCGAATTCCGTTTGTATGAGCCTTTGATTAACGCAGAGGACACGGAAGAGATTGAAGAGGATGCATCGGAAAAAACATTCCTTGACCAATTGAATCCGAACTCTTTGGAAATTGCTCATGGCTATGTCGAGCCGAACATGAAAGAAGCTCAATCGCAGGACAAGTTCCAATTTTTCCGTCATGGTTATTTCAGTGTCGATCCGAAGCTTTCCAAGCCGGGTGAGCCTGTATTTAACCGTGTTGTATCGTTGAAAAGCTCTTTCCAATTGCCTAAGCAATAGGTTATTGGAAAGTGTGGGAGAGATGGTAGCTTCGTGCGACCAAGTTGAAAAGGAGTCTGCCGTCGGCAGACTCCTTTATTTTACGCATGCACACTCTTTATACATGATCATTGACTTGACGATACTCTATTGTCTTTGCTAACAAGCCAGAAGGGAAGAGGGGATAGCTCATTCCTCTAGTGTTGTTAGGGGCTTCTTCTATTCGTTTGTGCCTGCTGGCAGTCCTGGCTGATAACCGTTCTTGTACAGCATATACCACATGATAGCGAATCCCACAGAGCCAAGTAGGGCGAAAAAGACCCCTGCATGATACATCATTTCTCCGCCAAAGTTCTGGAATAGCCAACCTCCCGCAAAACCTGCTACGATACCGGATATACCACTCCAGGTCAAGGTATATACGGCCTGTCCGGATGATCGGTATGCTGCAGGGGTAAATAGGACGGTCAACTGGGTGCCTACATAGAAGTATCCACCGAAGGTGACGCAATGAAGTGCCTGAATGAACACGATCTGAATCGGGTCTGTGGCCAGAGCCATCAGTTCCCACCGTAAGGCAAACAGCAAACTGACGAGTGCCAAACAACCGACCATCACGGTCATTCTTTTCTTCAGGAAGCGATCAAATAGCAAAAAGACAATAATTTCGAATACCGATGACATAAAAACAGCAAAACCAAGCATCTGCTTGGACCCACCCAGTTCGGTGATATACAGGGACATAAAGGCGCTGTTGATCGAATTCGGGATGGATACAAGGATGCCCAATAAAATAAAGGATATAAAGTATCCGTTCATTAAAACGCTGCCAAAGCCACGCAAATGAATGGTTGCTGTCTCCACAGTGCTTTTCAGTGGTGGAATCGACAAGGTGCAGACCAATGCACCCAGAAGAAGTACCGTAAAGATAGTGGATATGCTGGATATCCCCGTTTGGTCAATAACTATGCCGGCAACTGCCGCTGTCACAGCCCAACCGAAGGAGCCCCATATACGGAATGAACCAAATTTCCGGTCTGTGCCCTCAATATAGCTGAGAATTAGGCTGTTGCTTTGCGCAAATAAAGGGCTTTGGAAAAAATAAAAACCAATCATCGCCACATAAATCATGATATACGTATGGACATGAAATAAAGCCTGTAGCAATAACAAGGTACCTATAATCATAAATAGCAGAATACGTCGGAGGTTACGGCTCCGGTCGCTTGTATAGCCCCAAAAAGGGTTCGCGAATACGGATACAAAAGGTCCGATAGCCATCAGACTCCCGATCTCCAGCTTGTCCATGCCGATATCTTGCAGATACAACGGGAAGAAGCTGGAGAAAATGACCATAGCTCCATATAGAAAAAAATTATACAGTTTTAAGGAATATAGAGGAGTCTCTTGAATTTCTCTCTTTTGCAAGACAAGCCATTCCTTTCTTAGCCCGATAGAGAATTGCGCATCGATGCCGATCTGTGGGAGGTTCTTTATTCCAATGTATCATGTGTTGAAAGGGTTAACAAACCAATAAATTAACAATTATGTAATAACTATTAGAAGATACTAATTTGATATTGGTTTATGAAAAACTTAATGATTATTTCGCTATTTTACTAGTTATTGTTTTTGTTGCTCCAAGGGGCGACATGTAGACGAACTACAGCATTTGAAACTATATATGGTTAGTCCAAGTAAATGCTTGGTTAGTTACAAAATCTTTATTTATAAATAGGTTCTTAAGACCTAAAGTTTATACATAGAATAGCCGATACTTAATCCATAATCAGGAGAATTTAGGATTATTTTTTCTTGAATAAAAATACATTGTCGCAGATATTACATAAAATCAGAATACTATGCTTCATAAGAAATGATATAGGTTTAATCGACTGGCCTGTATACTTGGTTTTATGAAATATCGGGTGGAAAGGGATGGAAAATGGCATTACAGCATCATAGAGACAATTCCTTGTACCACCGATTTCCTCGGCTTCTTTTGCTTCAGGCAGGAGAAGGAGGTGAGTTGGTGACTTCTGAAACCAACGAGCCCAATGTAATACTGACTCGTGAGGGACAATCATATTATTTGCATGATCCTGAGCAGCCTGAGCGGGAAGCACAATTATTTGTTTTGGGTTTTAACGAGGTTAAACCTCAAGCGCACGTGATCTTTTTTGGTGTAGGACTTGGGTATCATATTCGTGAATTTCTACGTAAGTACCCGAATACCAGCTTCTCCATCGTCGAGCCAGACACTGGTTTGATGAATATTTTTTTGCAGCATCTGAATGAAAACGATTGGCTGGCTGATGAGATGATCGAAGAGGTTATGGTAGGAGGAATGACAGGAGAGACAATCGGTACACTGCATAGGTTGATCGACCGTGTATCTGGGGTCCTAGTTGTTCCATGGCTCCCGTATCGCTCCTTATTTGCTGTGGAACTGAAGAAGTTTAATGAAATATTGTACAAAATGGTCTCTAACAAGAAGGACAAAATGGCTATCAATAACGTGTACGAAAAAAAATGGGCGTTAAACAGTATTCATAATTTCCCTTATATTTTACATAGTTCGGATTTTCTGCAGGTGGGCTCAGAGCATATTAGGGGTAAGCCAGCCTTAGTAATATCTGCTGGCCCTTCGCTTAACGACGAAATTGAGCACCTGCGACATATTCGTGAGAATAATCTTGCTTATCTGTTTACAGTAGGATCGGCAGTGAACACGCTGGTGGAGCATGGCATTTATCCGCACGGCACGTTCAGTTATGACCCGAACGAACACAACGTAAATGTAATTCAAAAGGTGATCGACAAGCGAATTGACTCAATTCCACTTATTTTCGGTAGTACGGTCGGTAAACACACACTCGATCATTATCCAGGTCGTCTTATGCATATCATCATTTCTCAGGATGAACTCTCCAAACACGTATTGCGTACACCGGAGGGAAATAAACCAACGATTATTAACGATGCTCCTTCAGTAGCGGTCATTGCACTCCAATGTCTGATCCAGATGAAAGCAGACCCTGTTGTGTTGGTAGGGCAAAATTTAGCTTATCGAGATGAACAATATTATGCTGAGGGGATCACCAATTCTCAAGGAATTCCGGTTAGTGTTAATTCACCGCGTGTTGATGGTGTTCATGGCCAACTGGTTGTCACAAATCATTCTTTTATTAAAATGAAAACGGAAATGGAATTTTACATCAATATAGCGAGAGAGACGGAATTTATTAATACAACATGTGAGGGTGCTGTTATTAAGGGAACATCTTTTCAAAACTTGGAAGAGATAATCCAGACGCGGTTAAAAAGTCCGATTGACGATTTATGGCTGCAAACCAACAGTAATTCGGAATACGATCTCTTGTTTCTGAGGTCACGCATTGAAGAGCTTCAGCGAGATGAAGAGGTTTTTCAAGCGATTATGAAGCAGATTCATCATGCTTTGCTCGGCATCAAACATAAGCTCAGTCTGAAGCAGGCCAATATGCTGAACGTGTCCTTTGGACAGTTTGACGACTTGTTTGCCTCATTATTAGGTAATCGTTTTTTTGAAATATATGTTCTGCCTCGCCATCGTATGCGGTATGAGTTTTTGTACAGTAAAATGGGCGCCATTCAGAACAGTAGAAATCCTCTGATCAGAGGGGAGCAAATTCTGCTGTACTTCGGGGATTTCATATGGAAATGCCAGCAGGATTATATGGAAATCAAGAACGAGATCCATAAATTTCACCGCTTTATTCATACTTATGCAGATGAAAGTGTTCATAAGCATATCCGTCAATGCAATGGCATGAAAAACTAGATGTATAGTTCGTTTTATGTATGGTCCTTATGGATAAACTTGCAAACACCCTAGAATCGAATACCACGGACAAAAGGGTCCTAAATAAAAAGGAGTATGTTATGAGTGAGAAAAAAAGAAACACGAAACGTTTAAACAGAATGATTAAGGCAAGTGTACTGACAACACAGGTATTTAACCTAGCCAATCCTTATATGGCAGCGACGTTTGCGGCGGAGAGTCCTAACAGTGAAATCATAGAAAATGCAGATATGTCGGATGGATTCTCCACGAGTGTTTCTCCACTAAGTGTGGCTTCATCGGTCTATATGCAGGCGCAGATGGAAGAGCCTCCTCACTATACCTGGCTATCGCCTCAGCAGGAAAGTGGAGTTTCACTGTCCGCAAATCTCTCCATGTTATTCAGCGAAGATGTAGAACTGGGGACAGGCCATCTTATCGTGCATCAGTGGGATGGAACTGAGGTTGGACGGATTGATGTGAGCGGAGGAACGGTTGCAGGAGGTACGGTACAAATGAGCGGTCAGCACGTGTCGATGAAGCTGGACCATCCGTTGTCTGACAATACCCGGTACTATGTAGAAGTCAGCTCAGGCATGTTTGTAGACCGTGGAGGGCAGGGATCGAACGCGGTTTGGGACAAGAGCATGTGGAACTTCATGACAGCAGATGAGACGGCGCCAAAGCTGGTATCGAAGTCACCGGAAGGACTTTATTTAAGTGGTATGGGTCCAGGGAAAGCGTATTTCAACATGGAGTTCAATGAGTCAGTAAGATGGGACCGCGGATATGTAAGACTGCACGAAGCTTCGGGAGGAGCCGTGGTTCGCGAGCTGCGGATATCTGGCGCAGGGGACTCGAATAGGATATATGAGGTGTCAGGCCAGGAAAAAATAGTACAATTTACGCTATCAGGTGGACTGGAAGAAGGAAAGCCCTATTATGTGGAAATTACCTCGGGAGCACTGACGGATTCGGCGATGAATCCGTATGTGGGGATGCATACTCCAGAGGAGTGGACGTTCCGTACGCTAGATGAGCGCTCACATCGTTCTAAGGATAAAAAAACGTCTGATCAGGATACTTCGTCTGCTGCTCTCCAAACAGAGAATAAGACGGGTGCCGTATTAACAGACGCTAAGACAGTAGCCGATAAGAGCCGCACTATTCAACTTATTGGTTTGAACGATGGAGACGTCAGCCAAGCCCTGAATGTTACAATCGGTGAGCAGAAAGAGTTGGTCGTGAACGCCTCGGGGTACAATAAAGCAGCAAAAGTGAGTATACCTTCTACCTTTTTAAAGGAATATGAGAAAGAAAATACAAAGGTGCCGATTAGCATTCACACAGCAGTAGCCCAGTTTACTCTTTCTGCTGAATTGGTTGGCAAATTGGTCTCATTATATCCTGAAGACAACCTGATCGTCGAAATTTCAGCGTTGTCAGGCGAAAACGGTGTACAAGTGCGACAAGCTATTGCTGACACGGGTTTAGCGAATGTTGTGGTAAACCCGGTTGATTTCAAGCTTATGGCTGGAGATCAAGAGATCACTGAGTTTTTCGGGCATTACGTGGAACGGAAATTGATTCTCGATCATGAAGTTGATCCTAAGCATATAGCGGCCGTTTGGTTCGATCCTAAGACAGGTGTGTTGTCGTCTGTTCCCGTGTTGATCCAGAATGTGGATGGGCAATTAGAGGCAATTATTAAGTCAAACCATAACAGCATTTATGCTGTAGTCTCAGCAGACAAAAAGTTTAAGGATCTAGAAAATCATTGGGCGCAGAAAGATGTAGAGATGCTGGCAAACAAGTTGATTGTCCAAGGTGTTCAGCCTGATATTTTTGAACCGAATCGGGCTGTAACAAGAGCTGAATTTGTGGCAATGCTTGTTCGCGGACTTGGTATGCAGGAGAAGCCGTTAACGGAGCCTTTTACAGATGTGAAAGAGAATGCCTGGTATGCTGGTAGTGTTGGAGCTGCGGTGGAAGCTGGTCTGATCCGTGGTTACGGGAATCAGTCATTTGGACCAGAAAGATTGATTACTCGCGAGGAGATCGTGGTTATTACCGAAAAGGCTGTGCATTACGCTCAAACACTGAATGCTGGTCCTGCTAATGAGAAATATAAAGAGATTTACAGCGACGCATCTACTGTTTCTCCTTGGGCTCAAGATGCTATGGCGCAGGCTACAGAGCAAGGCTTAATTAAGGGCGTCTCTCCCGACTTGCTTGCGCCCAAACAGCAGGCGGTCCGGGCGGAGGCTACTTCCATAATAAAACGATTTTTGCAACTTATTAAGTTCACGAATTAAAAGTAATGAACTAGACGAATAGGCACCCTCTTTTTTGGCGATCCAGGTGGATCGCCATTTTTTATACTTTATATAGATGATATTATTAGATTTATCCGTGTTTAATGATAGAATTTGTCTAGCAAAAAGGAGGTGCGGTGGTGATGGTGGAGGTGACTGGAATTATCGTGGCAGGCGGACGCTCCAACAGAATGGGACAGGACAAGGCGCTGCTTCAGCTGGGAGGGATTACGGTACTGGAGAGAATAGCTGCTGTGCTAGGGCAGGTAACAAAACGGGTTATTGTAGTGACCCGGGATGCACAACAGTATAGAGAGTTTGATCTGGAAACGACAAAAGACCTGTATCCCGGCTTAGGGCCTTTGAGCGGCATTCATGCGGGGCTTTCTGCTTCCAGAACGGAGTGGAGCATTGTCGTTGCCTGCGATATGCCCTTCGTGCAGCCAGAGATATTGTGTGCTTTGCTTACTCACGCAACGAACTGGACAGCGGCGCAAGAGACAAGCAGTGAACAAGGAAAACAACAAGTACAGGGGGATCATGCACCCTTGACAGGAAAAGGCTCATCGCCCCAGCCAGCAGAACCAGCATTACAGGCAGTGATTGCCTCTGTGGATGGACGTATACATCCGCTGCTAGGCATATATCATCAAAGTGTGTTGCCGTCTGCCGAGCAATGTCTGCGTAGTGGACGTCTTCGTCTGATCGACTGGCTAGATTCATTGAACGTTCGTTATGAGACAGTGGGTGATTGGCCAGGTGCGAGCTTAGAGATGTGGCGGCAAGCTGTATTTAATATGAACTACCCGCAAGATTATCAGACTACAGTGGAGCAATTGGAGCATATACAAAAACGTACCGAACGTGCACAGAACCTGGAAAAACCAGAACGATAACCACATCAAGAACGGAAGGAAATAACAGGAGATGAGAGAGAAGAAGTGTAATGATTTTGAGGGGAGTACATAACATGTTGGAAGCTATTATCCATGCTGTTTTACTAGCGCTGGGTTTGATTTTGCCTTTGGGGGTACAGAATGTATTTGTGTTTAATCAAGGGGCGTCCCAGTCGCGGTTTCGCAATGCACTGCCTGCTGTCATTACAGCGGGTGTCTGTGATACAATCCTGATCACGCTTGCGGTTGGGGGCGTGTCTCTTATTTTGCAGCAATTTCTATGGCTCACGAATGTACTCTATGCAGCGGGCTGTTTGTTTCTGCTGTATATGGCCTGGACTCTATGGAGGTCGAAGGCAGCTTCCTCAGGAGAAAGTCAGCCGATGCGCCCGAAACGACAGATGATTTTTGCCGCTTCGGTATCGCTATTGAATCCACATGCCATACTCGACACTGTTGGGGTAATTGGAACCAGCTCCCTTCAATATGACGGCGGGGAACGCTGGGCCTTTGGTCTGGCTGCCGTGTCCGTATCTTGGATATGGTTTATCGGTCTGGCAACGGCGGGACGTCTCGTGGGACGTATGGATTCAGAAGGGAAGTTTGGTACTGTGCTCAACAAAATATCGGCACTGATTATTTTAGGCCTGGCAATGTATATGGCGATAAATTTTATTACCAGTATGTGATCCAAGCCTGGTTAGAGGAAAAACTTCAAAACAGCGAATACCCCGCTCAAAGCAAAGGGAACACCGATCAAAAACAGCATAAAGGCCAGACAGCCAGCACCATTTACACCGCCTGCAATTCGGGCGTCCCGAGGGTTGGATGGATTGTATAATACCTTAATTTTGCTGCCAACCCGGTTGAGGCTTAGGTTGGTGCTATAAGGGTTCCAGAATTCTACGGCTTCACCTGAAGCTGTATAGAAGCGCACCTTTAATCGACGGGTGTAGCTAGTATCTACCGGATCATCTCGGTCAAAGGGAACGACATCAATATCTACTTCGATATGCGCATCAACGATTTGCCCCTTGGTACGGACCCAGTGGCGTTTACGATAACGATGACGACGGATCGTTCTGAATCCAAAATAGATGAGTAGCAGTCCAATCAAGCTGAACAATGGCATCAGCAGATCGGAGCTAAAATGAAACCAATACACATTGAAATCAATTGAGATGATAATCTACTCCTTTAAATAAGAGATAATCAATATATCGGACGTTTTTTAGGAACAGTTTAATTCTTCCATAGAGATAACGGCAGAGCTGTATGGAATATAAAAAGATCCTACTTCACCGGGAAGTGGATCTTTTTAATAGCTATGAGGATTACTTTTTGCTCGATAGGGACCTATCAAAATCAACATCCTTAATAAATTCGATAACCTCACCATTAGGGCTGTGGACTAATGCATTTGTTACAACCAGAGGAGGTTCGCCAAGTGTAAGCTGATTGGGTTCCACAAAGGTTCTTGCTCCGTGGGCAAGGGCTTTTTGATATATTTCATCTACATTGTCTACGTAAAATGCCAAGTGTAATAAAGCCCCGTGAGCAATCTCTTGCTCGGGTGAAGCTTTTTTTCCTTGGGCAGGAATGACAGCATCATTATCAAAAATTTCGAGACAGGTTCTCTGATCGGGTGAGATCAGCATGGAAGCCTCTTGAATTCGAAAAGACGGAAGACTCCAGTGATGTCCTCTTTTGAATCCCAATACCTTGGTATAAAATGCAATGGTCGCTTGATAGTCACGGGCTTGTATGGCAACATGCGCTAGTCCCTTTACGCTCATTTCAGATCCTCCTTTTGATTCAGGATTTTGCAAAATTCGATTCTAGTCGCTCCGAAGTGCAATATATAGACGAACTAAACCATTTCGATCTATATATTGTTCATTGGAAGTCGCTTATGAGATTTTTGCAAAATCCTCATGTAAGTAAACCTTATTATATGAATAATGATGTGGTGCTTATATATTTAAAGTAAGGTTTTTATACTATATTAATTATTAAATAAAAGTTAATTTGGGTGAAAAATATTATTTTTTAAATTCAGGTTAGGAGGGCTCGATATGCAGCATCACATTGACGATATAGATTACAAAATCATGAAATTGCTACAGCATGACGCTCGGATAACTATTTCCCAAATCAGTAAAGAAATCTCGATGTCACAGCCGTCTGTTAAAGAAAGGATAACCAAGCTTGAAGAACGAGGGATTATTTCTGGATATAGCACCGTATTTAATTTACGGGAAATGAATCGAGGGACGACTACATTTATTCTAATAAAGACAGAACATTGCCAAGAGCTGGTTGAATTTTGTAGAGAGGCGAAGGAAGTCACCGATTTATTTCGCATTAGTGGGGAATTTAATTATCTCATTAAGGTACAAACCGCGTCGGTAGAGGAAATTGCAGAGCTTCAGGATTCACTAGTCAAGCTGGGTCCTTCGAAGTCGCATATTTGTATGAAAAATATACTGGAGAACAGGGTTTTGCTGTAAGCCAATCGGAGAACCGAACATTTGGAATATAGAGCATTCGGAATAACTGTATTTGTGAAATAAAGATAAGCGAATGCTTGGATGAAATAAAAAAAGTGACGCTGAATTACAACAGCGTCACCGTAATGCCTTGCTCCAGACGTTTCACGTCCTGGAGCTCGATCTTCCCGGCCATGGCGTGCAGAGCTGCCGCTGTGCCGCAGGCCGCTCCCTGCCGTAGCATGGCAGGGAGATCCAGCCCCGTCGCCGCGCCGGTGACCAGCCCGGCGACCATGGCGTCACCGCTGCCGAGCGCGCTGACAATGTCCGCCTCTGGCAGGCTCACGCGGTAGCGCGCATCGCTCGTTACCGCCAGCGCCCCGCGCGCGCCGAGCGAGATGACGGCCAGCTGCGCTCCGGCTTCCAGCAGCTTTGCTGCCGCCGCTTCAGCGGCATCCGGGCGCGTTGCGTCGATTCCCGCGAAGTGGGCGGCCTCGTCCTCGTTAGGCTTCACGAGGTCGGGCTTTCCGCGCAGCCCCAAGCGCAGCGCCTCCCCGCTCGCGTCCAGCGCCACCCGCGCGCCGCGCGCCTTCGCCAGCGTGCACAGCTCGGCGTACAGATCGGGCGGGCAGCCGGGTGGCAGGCTGCCGGAGAATACGACCCAAGCCGAATCCTCGGCAAGGGTCTCGATTTTGCGCCGCAGTGCGGCTAATTCAAGCGGCCCAATGGTCGGTCCGCTCTCGATCAGCTCGGTCTGCGTGCGCGCGGACGGGTCGAGCACGGTAATGGCGAGACGGGTTTCCCCATGTGCCGTTTCAATGAAATCGGCACTTACGCCTTCTGCGCTCAACCCGTCAATGAGCAGCCGTCCGGTGTGCCCGGCAGCAAACCCGGTCGCTCGTACAGGCTCGCCTAGCGTGCGAATGACGCGAGCGGCATTCACGCCCTTGCCGCCCGGCACCGTGAGGCCGCCTTCAATGCGGTGGACGGCATTCAAACCGAAGCCTGCAACCGTGTAGATTTTATCCACAGCCGCGTTAAGCGTTACGGTGGTAATCACAAGGCATCACTCCTTTAAGATCAGCAATTTGCAACATTTGATGCCATTCGCTCATGCTAAGATATCAGCTTTAATCCCAATGCTGCGGCAAGAATCATGGCGATGAATAAAACACGCAGTACGCTTTTTTGTTCACCGTACAAGAACATGCCTGTAATCGTGCTGCCAACCGTTCCGATGCCTGTCCATACCGCATAGGAAGTTCCCATAGGCAAACTTTTCATGGCATAGCTGAGTAGAGAGAAGCTAAGAACAAAGGATAAGACCATAAGCACTAAGGACTTCCAGCCTTTGCCCACCGTAATGCCCTTCATACCGATGACTCCTAACACTTCCGAGCATCCCGCGATAACCAATGCAATCCAAGCCATTATGCACCACTCCCTTCCTGAACATCACGGTCGGTAACTAACTTCAAGCCGACCACACCTGCCAGCAAAAGGGCAATTAACAGCGTTTTGGACCATTGAAACGGTTCCCCAAATAGCAGCATTTCGCCTACGACCGTTCCCCCTGTCCCCAGTCCGGTGAATACAGCATATACCGTGCCTACAGGCAAACGCTTCGCAGCCTTCATGATCAAATAAAAGCTGGCTACCACAGCCAGCACGGTTACAGCCCAGGCGAGTGCAGAATCCGCATGCTTCAAACCCGATACCCATACGACCTCAATCAGGCCGCCAACAAAAACGTAAATCCAACTGCGATTCATGATGAATGTTCTCCTCAAAAATAGATTTTATAAGTTCGACGGCTTCACGCTTCATGAGGTGAGGTTAACGTAATCCCACGCCAAAAAATAGGCCATGCAGCGTTCAGTCTTCGGTGGTAGTTGATGCTTCCACTGTACAGTAGCTCCACCATGATTCCATCCACCAGTGTCATGAAGGCTAAAGCCACATCCACTGGCTCCATATGCCCAAAGGGTTCCCGATCCCGTGTATTCCGGAGGCGGCGAGTTAATTTTCGCTCCATTTTGTCCAGAAAAGGATTAACAATATCCAGCACCTCGTGATACAACGATACAGGCGGAAAGAAGGAAAAGCGAAGCATAAACTTGGCTGAGTCGTTGCTCTCATATTCCTGTCCCATCCAAAACAAGAAGTCATGCAGGGTATGCTTAAGCGGCTGATCTTTACGTTCCGTAAAGTATTCGAAAATACGTAAATTCTGCTCTTGAAAAGCGTACCTCGCCACCTGTAGAAACAGATCCTCCTTGCCTTGGAAATGCGCGTATATAGACGGTTTTCGGATACCGACCTCAGCGGCAATACTGCTCAAGGAGGCACCCTCATACCCATTGGTGGCAAACTGAAAAAGAGCGGCCTTTCGAATCTCTTCCATCCCCATTATTTTCACCTACCTAACGTTCGTTAGTTTATTTTTACACGAAAAAAAGTAAGTGTCAACCCAGCATCATTGCGTTTTGTATAAAGCTTTTCTTTGGATTTTTTTATCAACATTTTAATAAAAAAGTGGGAAGAAATAAGGGGCTCATGTACAATATAATGAAGAATACCTGTCAAATGCAGTCCACTGGAAGTGAGGTTAGTTATGAGGCGAAGCTTACTGGCCGTATTGATCGCGGCTATGGTGTTTATTATTTATTATTTTGGCTTGTTTAATTACATCGGCAAAAATGAAGGAACTGTCATCAGTATTTTTTCCACTCTGACAGTGATCTCCATCAGTCTGATTATTTTTACGGAGAATCGTAATCCCTCCACCACGATGTCCTGGATTTTGCTGCTGGCATTGCTGCCAGTCGTTGGACTTCCTCTTTATTTTTTGTTTGGGCAAAATGTATTCAAGCGTCGCAAGTATGACAAAAAGGCATTGCGTGACCAACAGGCTTACGACCGCATTGAAAAGGATGCTTTGCGAGTCAAACGGGATCTGACCTGCTTTACAGATGAGCAGCAGCAGTTGATGCGTTTGGCCCGCAGACTGGCCCGCTCCCCGATTTATTTTGCGACAGAAACTCAAATTCTGAACAATGGAGATGAAACCTTCTCCACTTTGCTGGAAGAACTGCGCAAGGCGCAGCATCATATCCATATGGAATATTACATTTTCCGGTCGGATGATATCGGTACCAGCATTCAGAAGATTTTGATCGAAAAGGCCAAAGCGGGTGTTAAGGTTCGGTTTATGTACGACGCGGTGGGCAGTATTCAGTTGTCGAAGTCATTTTTGAAGGAAATGAGAGATGCAGGAGTAGAGGTCGTTGCATACGGTGGAGCTCGGATCTTGTTTTTCTCCAGCCGGGTAAACTATCGTAATCACCGTAAAATTGTAGTCATAGACGGTAATATCGGATTAATTGGTGGACTAAATGTAGGGGATGAGTATCTCAGCCGCAACAAAGCCTACGGCTTTTGGCGTGATACGCATATGATTGTGAAGGGCGAAGCTGTGCGGACGTTGCAGCTTATATTTTTACAGGATTGGCTTCACATGACGGGCGAGTCGGTGCTCGATAGCGAATATCTGTCTCCCAATATTGAACCCATTACGGATGGAGGCGTGCAGATTATTGCCAGCGGCCCGGATAATGAGCGGAGAGTACTTAAAAATCTCTTTTTCTCCATGATCACGTCCGCCCGAAAATCAGTCTGGATTGCCACTCCTTATTTTATCCCGGATGAAGATATCCTGACTGCCTTACGGATGGCTGCCCTGTCCGGGTTGGACGTGCGTATTCTGTTTCCCGCAAAACCGGATAAATGGCTACCGTTCCTCGCGTCCCATTCGTACTTCCAGTCGTTGCTGGAGGTTGGAGTCAAGGTATATGAATATGAAAAAGGGTTCCTCCACTCCAAGCTCCTCATCATTGACGGGGAAGTTGCGACCATCGGGACAGCCAATATGGATATGCGTAGCTTTCATTTGAATTTTGAAGTTAACGCTCTGTTAATTCAAACGCACAGTGTGCAGCAGATGGTAACAGACTACGAACGAGATTTGCACTCTGCCAGTCTGATCGTACGCGAAGAATTCATGAAAAAACGTCTGTTCAAACGTTTGATGGAATCACTCGCGCGGCTGCTTTCACCGCTGCTGTAACATAAACGAATTCGCTACAGCAGTATCCCGTAGTTAAAATGTAGTAAAGCCTAAAATATCCTGTAGACGGTATATAATATCTTTCCAAAATGTTGAATGATCCTCGTAAGCTGCTAGATCCAAACTGTATTCAGCCCCCTGATTATTCCATAGCTTATCAAAATAGGCCGCAACCTGTCGGGTCAGCTTGCTGTCCGCCGGAGCGGCCACCCACAATTCATTTTCCAGATTCAAATCATCCAGATTACGGGGGGTCAGATTGGTAGAGCCACCCCAAATGATATGCTCTCCTTGTGCCTTGGCGATATAAATCAGTTTGGTATGGAACTGCTCATGGGTGGTATGATACCAGCGAATTTGAATGTTCCCGCCCGATTTATCGGACAACTCCTGGGCAACCGGACGATTGGGGATGCCGATTTTTTCCTGACCAAACGCGTTTTCATTGGGGTCCAGCAGCAATTGGATGTTTACACCGCGCGCAGAGGCATCCAGCAGGCTGTTCAATACTTTGCGGTCAGCCAAATAAAACATGCCCATATGAATGCTGTCACCTTTTTTCGTCTGCGCAATGCCATCCAGAACCGAGGTGTACACCTTGCCCTCAGTTAGATATTTGATCCGATAGCTGTCCTTATTCGATGGAACTTTGGGTTCGGCCTGTGGTGTATAGGCAGGAAGCTGACCACCACCCGAGAAGTCCAACACCGCTTGCTCTGTTTGTAAAATGTCTCCGATGATAGGCCCCTTCACCTCCAGCGCTACATTGGAGTGATAGGCGCTCGCGTCGTGCACGTTGCCTGTAGAAATGAGCGCTGTCTGTTCGTTGGCAACCAATTTTCGGTGATTGGCCTTGACGTTTAACAGCTTAAGATAGGAGCGAGCCGTTACATCAGGTCCGTCACTGGCCATCAGGTTGGGAATCCAGCCTGTGCCCTGCTGCCCGAACCATTGGAAAAAGGTACGCCACACTGCCGAATATATGGGGGTGGAGTCCCGCAACGGGTCTACATCGGTCTGCACGACTTGAATCCCTGCTCGCTTCATATTCTCCAACAAAGGATTGGGGGCAGAATTGTAGTTGGTATTGACTTCATCTGTAATGAAAAAGATAGGCATATCCGGATGAGCTTTCTTTTTGGCAATAAGATGATCGGTCATTTGTGCGCTGACTTGGGGGAAGCGTTGACCTTTATGCTTATAGTCATTGAACAGAAACAGGTCGATGACAATAAATTGTTGGGCTTCATCAATGATCCCGAGCATACGATTCAAAATTTGTCCTTCATGCTGTGCAGTGCTTCCATCCCCGGTGGGATAGGTCAAATCCGTCCAGAAGTTTACCTCATGGGTTGAATATTCCTGACTTTCATAGGAGACGAACGGAGGCAATGGTTTATGGGTCTGATACAGCATGACGGCAATCAGCCAGAGGATAAGTACCAGAATGGCGATTTTAAGAGTACGGCCCTTTTTCCCGGTTTTTCTTTGATATTCCGGCACAGAATGCAGCGGATCACGTGTAGTCATATGACGATCAACTCCTCAATTGAATGCTGCATTCCATTTTATCGTGCCGGAACATGCAGTTTTATGATGGGATACTGTCAAGTTATTAACGCAAGTGTGCAGGATTGACGCGGATACTGAATGGAATGAAATGGAGAATGTTTTACTATTCATAAAGGACATATGTCCTTTATGAATAGTCTGCCCTATAATTTAATATATAGAAAAGTCATTTACATGGGGAGAATAACGATTTATGAGAGGAATCTTGTTTGCTTTTCTGGGAGGAGCTTGTATTACGCTACAGGGGGTAGCGAATACACGGATTAGTCAGGATATCGGTACATGGCCGGCGGCCGCTGTTACTCAGCTAATAGGCTTTATTTTGGCAGCATTAGTCTGGATGTTTACAAGGGATGGCAATGTAGCTGAAATGAAACAGGTAAAGTCAATGTATCTTTGGGGCGGTGCCTTTGCAGCAATTATTATATTTAGTGAAGTCACGGCAATCCAACATATTGGGGTTACGTTCACGATCTCGGCGTTGTTGATTGCGCAGTTGTGTTTAACCTTCCTGGTAGATATTAAGGGATGGTTCGGTATAGTGAAGCAAAAGATGAAGCTGCCACAATTTATAGGTATTGGTATGATGATCGCAGGTGTAATTATTCTGAAGCTCTAAAATAGAATTTTATTTGTAAAGAAAGCTTAGTATGTAGAAATTGAAGGTGAGCTTAGGAATGAGAGAAATTCAGGATCAAGAGCAGCTAAAATATTTTTTGCAGCTGCATGAGTTGGAATCCATACTCTACGAGCCACTACATCCTTATTTGTCGTTGCATCGTTTGGAGCAAGGGGAAAGGCTCTGTTCACAGGGGGACTCCATCGAACATCTATATATACTGGTGCAGGGCAAGGTCAAGATTTATACCAGTTCTACAGAAGGGAAAACCCTGATCCTTTGCTTCAAAACACCGATCGAGGTCATAGGAGATGTTGAATATATTCGGAGTAGTCACGTTATCAACACAGTAGAGGCAGTGTCTCCGATCTATGTGATCGGTATTCACCACCAATGGATGAACAAATACGGCAGAGACTATGCTCCTTTGCTGCAATTTCTATTGGATATTGTCACGCGAAAGTTTTGCCTGGACTCCGACTTTTCCAGTTTCAATCTCATGTATCCGGTGGAAGTCAGGCTGGCGAGCTACCTGCTATCGGTTTCTTTTGACGAATCGAATACGGCTTTTCATGAGGAATTACGTGCCTCTAGTCTGGTAGATGTGGCGAATTTAATCGGAACCAGCTATAGACATCTCAACCGTGTCATTCGCAAAATGATTGAAGATGGATGGGTTGAACGGACAAAAGGCTACATTGTCATTCGGGACAGAAAAGGTTTGAGTGAACTGGCAGGACATAATATTTATGAATCATTGTAATAGGAGCATTTAGGATAAAGGCAGAAGAATATCAGGATCATCAAGGGAGAGTTAACATATGTTATTAGGAATTGTATTGGCGATTATCGCAGGTGCCTTGGTCAGTCTGCAAACGATATTCAATAATAAGGTGAATGAACGGACAGGATCGTGGGCCACAACAACATTGGTGCTGGGTACAGGGTTCTTGGCTTCCTTACTCGGGAGTCTTATTTTTGAAGGGAAAAATACATTTGCTTTACAGCATATGCAGCCGTGGTACTGGTTCAGTGGCATGATTGGTGTCGGTGTTGTGTTCTGTCTGGTACAAGGAATGAAGCGACTTGGCCCGACCTATGCGATCTCCATTGTATTGACGGCACAATTAGGGACCGCCCTGTTGTGGGATTCGTTAGGATGGCTGGGATTAGAAAAGATTCCGTTTACCTTTAACAAGTTGATCGGAGTATTGGTCATTATCGGTGGTATTCTCGTATTCAAATTTGGACATGGGCGTACGAAGGAGCAAGCAGAAAACATTTCATCTGTACCTGATTCGATGAAGGGATAGAGGAGATTGTAAATGGCCTTTATCTTGCTGGGATAGGGATTGTCCTTTCGAATAGGCATTTTGCAGAAAAGCGGCAGCTCAATTAGGAGCGGCTTTTCTGTAGAGTTTCCGAAAGAAAAAATGTTCACGATCGTGTATATATTTTTCCATCCATGATACAATGAAAGTATCTTAAAATAGCCACATTAAGGGCTACGATATTTGATATAAGAGACGATAAATAGATCGGTTACCGTGTTCGGGAACGGTCTTATTTGTGCTTCTTGAACTTGATACAATAAACAGAGTGACTTTGGATGAGGTGGAACATAGATGAGTAGTACAGAAAATGAAAAAGGAGCACCTGACGGTTTTAATAGATCCGGCTCTTTGTTACCTGCCGCACGGACAGGTGAACGGAAGATTGAGCACGTCCGCCTTTGTTTGCAAGAAGATGTGGCCGGACAAGGCATCACCAGCGGGCTAGAGCGATATGCCTTTAAGCACTGCGCTCTGCCGGAGTTGCATTTTGACGAGGTTCGTCTGGATACTACCTTTTTAGGACAGGCTGTACGAACACCGCTGCTTATTAGCTCCATGACAGGCGGCAGCGCCGAGACAGGAGCGATTAATGAGCGATTAGCAGAGACAGCGGAGAGACGCGGCTGGGCGCTGGGCGTCGGTTCGGTACGGGCTGCGGTGGAAAGGGAAGAATTAGCTTCAACCTTTGCGGTTCGCCGTCTAGCACCCAGCATCCCGGTCCTTGCCAATCTGGGCGCGGTGCAGCTGAACTACGGATTTGGCGTGGACGATTGTCGCCGTGCAGTGGAAATTGCCGGAGCAGATATGTTGGTGCTGCATTTGAACGGATTGCAGGAGATTTTCCAGCCCGAAGGGAATTTGGATTTTAGCGGCCTGCTTCAGCGCATCGAGGAGTTGTGTCGTCAGCTTTCAGTGCCTGTAGGAGTGAAGGAAGTAGGCTGGGGCATAGATGGCGAGACGGCATCGAGACTGTATGATGCGGGTGCTGCCTTTATTGATGTCGCTGGCGCAGGTGGGACAAGCTGGAGCCAAGTGGAGAAATTTCGTAATCCTGATCCTGTGCGTCGTGCCGCAGCGGAGGCGTTTGCGGATTGGGGAAATTCAACCGCTGATTGTATCGTGGAAGTTAGAGCTGCTCAGCCACATGGTGCTCTGATCGGTAGCGGTGGACTGAGAGACGGTGTCGATGCAGCGAAGGCGCTCGCTCTGGGGGCTGACATGGCAGGC
The DNA here is from genome assembly GCF_009827695.1 of Paenibacillus sp. OT2-17. Lineage (NCBI taxonomy): Bacteria > Bacillati > Bacillota > Bacilli > Caryophanales > Paenibacillaceae > Paenibacillus > Paenibacillus sp. OT2-17. Next base: position 71,283 of record NZ_WUDQ01000008.1, read on the forward strand.
TTCGGGCGTTCTTTGCTCGGTTCGGCGGTTGCCTCCAGCGAAGCGCTGGAAGCACGCCTGGAGCAGGTGGAGCTGGAACTCCGAACAGTCATGTTTGGGATTGGGGTAGATGGAATAGAAGGGCTTAAAGACACGACTCGACTAAGAAAGAAGGTAAACGGATGAGCGGACTTATTACATTGGTTCCGATGAATGCGGAGCAATATGATCGATTTGAACAACGCTCGCTTGCCGACTATGCGGATGAGAAAATCCAAGCAGGTACATGGACGGTAGAAGAAGCACCAGAACGTGCGGCAGAAAGTTTTGCTCGATACCTGCCACAGAGGCTAGACACACCTCATGCTCACCTGTATATGTTGATGTTTTCCGATGCCGGGGGGCAGAGTCAGGAGGAAGCTGGCTATATCTGGTTCAATATTACGGACGGCGCGCAAGGAAAAGAAGCTTTTCTACTGGATATTCTTGTATACGATTCATACCAGGGGAGAGGTCTAGGTATGCTGGCGATGGAGGCTTTGGAAAAGGAGGCTCGCAGACTGGGAGCTGTCCGCATCGGTTTGCATGTATTTGGGCATAATGAGCGAGCTTTGCATGTATATCGCAAATCGGGATACCTGGTTACGGATATCCAGATGAGCAAAGAAATCTAAATAGGGATATAGCAAAATCCTGAATTTCATAACCGTATGCTTGCCGCGTGTATAGGTTCTCATATATAATGTGGGTTGGTAAACTAACGGATGGCATAACGCATATTTTATATAAACGGGAGTTGTTCTGATTATGGCTTTAAAAGCGGGGATTGTGGGTTTGCCGAACGTGGGCAAATCAACACTTTTTAACGCAATAACGCAGGCGGGTGCGGAATCCGCAAACTATCCATTTTGTACGATTGACCCCAATGTAGGCGTTGTTGAAGTACCAGACGAGCGGCTGGATAAGCTGACTGAACTGGTTGTACCGAATAAAACGGTGCCAACGGCATTTGAATTTGTTGATATTGCAGGACTTGTGCGCGGTGCGAGCAAGGGCGAGGGTCTGGGTAACAAGTTTCTGGCTCATATTCGTGAAGTGGATGCGATTGTACATGTGGTACGTTGCTTTGAAGATGAGAACATTACCCATGTGGACGGCAAAATTGACCCGATCAGCGACATTCAGACCATTAATCTGGAACTGATTCTGGCGGATATCGAAAGCGTAGACAAGCGTATTGAACGTTCCCGCAAAAACATGAAGGGTGGCAACAAGCAGTACACCCAAGAGGTTGAAGTGTTGGAGCGGATCAAGGAATCGCTGTATGCTGATAAACCTGCGCGTAGCTTAGAATTGTCGGATGAAGAACGGTTGATTGTACGCGATCTTCATTTGCTTACGATGAAGCCTGTACTCTACGCAGCTAATGTTAGCGAAGATGGCGTAACGGAAGCTGACAGCAATCCATATGTGCAAAAGGTACGCGATTTTGCCATAGATGAAAATGCAGAAGTGGTGCCGATCAGCGCCAAGGTAGAATCTGAAATTGCTGAGCTGGAAGGCGAAGACAAGGCGATGTTCCTCGAGGAGCTGGGATTAGCTGAATCCGGATTGAATCGTCTGATTAAAGCAGCTTATCGCTTGCTGGGCCTGTATACGTATTTCACAGCAGGTGTGCAGGAAGTACGCGCTTGGACTATTCACAAAGGAACGAAAGCACCGGGTGCTGCGGGCGTAATTCATACGGATTTTGAACGCGGATTTATCCGTGCCGAGGTTGTATCCTACAACGATTTGGTCGCTGCTGGTTCGATGAACGGGGCTAAGGAACGTGGTCAGCTTCGTCTGGAAGGTAAGGAATATGTAGTGCAGGACGGAGACGTTATGCATTTCCGTTTTAATGTTTAATATATAATTTCCAGAGTACAATACTCGATTCGGATATATAAAAGACGATGATTCAATGTATGTGTGTTCTGAAATGTGCTAGATTACGTGGTCGCTGCCTATATTAGGGCGGCGACTTTTTATTGTATTGCATGTTGTGTGGATTTTTGCAAAATCCTAAATTAGTCAGTATTTCTTGTAGCTAATTGATGAATTAGTTGGTATAATAAAGAGCTGTAGCCAGTGAAATTGAAGCTGGTTTCATATTAATTTAACTGAAGAGGTGAATCGCTTGTTGGACCGATTGCAATCATTGGCGGACCGCTACGATAAACTGAGCGAACTGCTCTGCGATCCGGATGTAGCGAACGATAGCAAAAAACTTAGAGATTATTCCAAAGAACAGTCTGATTTACAGCCTGCTTATGAAGCATATACCGAATATAAAAATGTCGTTGAAGAGCTGGAAGCTGCAAAAACCATGCAGGGTGAAAAGCTGGACGACGAGATGCGTGAAATGGTCAAAATGGAGATTGATGAACTTAGTGTTCGCAAGCGGGAGCTGGATGAAAAAATCCGTATTTTGCTGCTGCCGAAGGACCCGAATGATGATAAAAACGTTATTATCGAGATTCGTGGTGCAGCGGGTGGTGACGAAGCGGCACTGTTCGCAGCTGACTTGTATCGGATGTATACTCGTTATGCCGATACCCAAGGCTGGCGTGTAGAGCTGATGGACGCGAACATGAATGATCTCGGGGGCTTTAAAGAGGTTATTTTCATGATTAACGGCCGTGGTGCATACAGCAAAATGAAATTCGAAAGCGGCGCACACCGCGTACAGCGGATTCCGACGACGGAATCAGGTGGACGTATTCATACGTCGACATCTACAGTATCCGTTATGCCTGAGGCAGAAGAAGTGGATATTGAAATTTCCGACAAGGATATTCGCGTGGATACGTTCTGTTCCAGCGGTGCAGGCGGGCAGTCCGTTAATACGACCAAGTCGGCGGTGCGTGTGACACATATGCCTACAGGTATTATGGCAACCTGTCAGGACGGCAAATCCCAGAACTCCAATAAGGAGAAGGCGCTGCAAGTTTTGCGTGCCCGTATTTCGGATATGTTGCGTCAGGAAGAGGAAGCCAAATATGCAGGCGAGCGTAAGAGCAAAGTAGGTACTGGAGACCGCAGTGAGCGTATACGTACCTACAACTTCCCGCAAAGCCGTGTAACGGATCATCGTATTGGCCTAACTATGCATAAGCTGGACCAGGTGATGAACGGGGAGATCGAAGAAATCGTATCAGCGCTCACGATTGCAGAGCAGGCTGATTTGATGGAACAAGAGGTTTAAGTTTTGGGGAACGAACGCGATTGTGTGTATCGGATGTCGCCGGAACGGAACATGAGTGTCAGAGAAGCCTTAGTTGAGGCTTCTTCTTTTTTAGGAAGCTGTGGTGTTCTGGAGCCGCAGCACAATGCCCGCTTACTGCTGGAGCATGTGCTCGGGTTGGAAGGCACGGCGTTTTACGCTGCTCTGGGTGATTCGTTCCCTTCCTCCGTCAGGGAGGAGTGGGAACGGATTATAGCCCGCAAAGCTGCGGGTGAACCGGCGCAGTATATTATCGGACGGCAGGAATTTTATGGCCGCCCGTTCGCGGTTTCGCCGTCGGTGCTGATTCCGCGCCCCGAGACAGAACTGCTCGTCGAGGCGATACTCCAGCACGGCGATCGGCTGTGGCCAAGCGGCGCTCCGCAGGCGCTCGACATCGGCGCAGGCAGCGGTGCGATTGCCGTGACGCTGGCGGCTGAGCGACCGAGCTGGCGCGTGGCGGCAGGGGATATTTCGGCTGCTGCGTTAAAAGTAGCGACTCATAATGCTGCTGCGAACGGCGCAGCCGTAGAATTCCGCGAGGGCGATCTGCTGGCGCCGTTCGTGGGAACGGCGGTGGACATTCTCGTGTCCAACCCGCCGTACATCCCGGCTGCTGACATCGCTGGCTTACAGCCAGAGGTACGCGACCATGAGCCGCGGATGGCGTTGGATGGTGGTCCTGACGGGCTCGGCCCGTATCGGGCAATGCTGGAACAGCTCGGACTCCTTCAGGCTCCGCCGCGGCTAATCGGGTTTGAGCTGGGGATGGGACAGGCCAGAGACGTGGCTAGTCTGCTGGCACAGGCAGGTCATTGGAAGAACATTATAATCGTTCCTGACCTTGCAGGGATCGAGCGACATGTCCTAGGTGTCTCGGAGTAGTGCTGCATTTTCTTTTTGCGAGTCTTTCCTTTAGAATAAGAGGAGTATGACCGAGAAACGGCTCAGGGGGAAATCATGCTTCAGAAATTGAAAAAAATTGACGGTCCGGTTATCTTTATTCTGGTTTTGCTCATGGCGATTAGTATCATAACGGTATACAGCGCAGGTAGGGGCCCTACGAACTTGGCAGAGCACGGCAATGACTACCAGAAGATGATCGGGTATTATATATTGGGTTTTGTGGCGATCTTGGGTTTAGCGATGGTCGATTTTCGGATATTCATTAAAAAAGCCCTGTACGTATATGGAGGCGGAATATTCTTGTTGGGTCTCGGATTTTTTGGCGGGACGGTTAACAACTCTCAGGGCTTTTTGAAAATTGGTGGCTTGAACCTTCAGCCTGCTGAGGTATTCAAGCTGGTCCTTATCGTTTTTCTGACTTATATGCTGATCAAGAAGCGCAAGAGCAAGCTGTATTTTATTCAGGATGTTCTTCCAGTCGCTCTGGTGAGCTTTGTCCCGTTTGCCATGGTTATGGCACAAAATGACTTGGGTAATGCGCTCGGTTACATTGTCATCGTCATCGGTATGCTATGGATTGGTAATGTGAAGGCATCCCATGCGTTAATCGGATTCATCGTATTTGCAGTCGCTGTTGGCGGCGGGATTAAAGCTTATATTTCGTTTCACGATGAGATTGATTCCTTTATGAAGGGGATTGGCCGTAGTCACTGGGTTGAGCGTTTGGACCCTTGGTTGGTACCGGAAGAGGCAACCGCGAAGGCGTCTTATCATACCAAAAATGCCAAGCTAGCGATAGCCTCTGGCGGGATGATGGGCAAGGGCTTTTTGCAAGGAACCTCGGTACAGTCCGGGCGTGTTCCTTATACGTACGCGGATTCTATTTTTGTGGTCGTAGCGGAGGAATTTGGCTTTGTAGGCTCTTCAGTGCTGCTATTGTTATATTTTATTTTGATTCACCGCATGATCCTGATTTCGCTGGAATGCCGGGATCGCGCCGGACCGTATATTATTGTCGGGATTGTGTCCATGTTGCTGTACCAGATTTTTGAGAATATTGGTGCGTTTCTGGGCATTATGCCGCTTACGGGGATTACGCTCCCGTTCATAAGTTATGGTGGTACCTCGTTGCTTATTAACATGGCTAGTATCGGCTTGGTTATGAGTATTAAGGTGCACGGCCAAGAGCTGGAGGATGATCTGCCACAGCCTTCCAGACTAAGCTTGACGAAGGCGAAAAAAGCCTAGCACAGGTGGAATGTGGCTAGATAATGATTGGTATTTGTGTGAGTTGAAACGGTGCAACGAGAGAGTCCAGATTGTGAAATCTGGGCTTTTTCATATTCCTCGGTGAGGGTCAGAAGCTTGGTGTAGCATGATTTGAGGGTATTATTGAAAAAAATCTGTAAAGTGGTCCTGAATCTTTTACAAGAATCATAGGTTTAGACTCTCCCAAACCGGACAGACTGATAGACATGATAGAGTTTGGGTTTGGGGGGACGAAAATGAGAAGTTGGGTAAAGCAAGCCGCAATGATACTATTTTGTATTTCGATATTAATGATGTCTTGGGAAGGTCAAAAGACGGATGCTGCTATGACCACTGGAACAAGAGGAACCTTAGCATCAGGAGTAGCTACAACAGGGCTGAATGTGATTCCACATGACTCCATTCGACTGCGTATTTTGGCCAACTCGGATCGTCCGGAGGATCAGCTGGTTAAACGCGAAATACGGGACGCTATTGTACAGCAGATGAATGCCTGGGTGGGTGAGCTGGAAAACCCGCAAAGCTTAGATCAAGCTAGATCATTGATTGGTGCTCATTTACCTGAAATTGACCGTTTGGTAGGTACGGAACTGGCTCGTCGCGGCATTGCATATGATCATCAGGTGGAACTGGCGAGCGTACCTTTCCCAACGAAAATGTACGGTGGTCTGGTCTACCCAGCAGGGAATTATGAAGCGCTTCGGGTTACGCTGGGGCAAGGAAAAGGGCAAAATTGGTGGTGCGTGCTGTTTCCTCCGCTGTGCTTTATTGATGCAGGCAGTGGGGAAGCAGCGGCACAAACGGTATCAGCAAAAACGGATCACGGAGAAAGTCGGACGAATGCCGCTGACAAGGAGCCGGAAGTACGTTTTTTTCTGTGGGATGCACTTGCGGGACTGTGTAGCTGGGTGAGTGGCTTGTTTGCCTAAACGTTGAGGAGTGTAAGTTTCCCCATATGCTATAATGGAGCTTACGATAGATATACACATGGCAGAGCCAATGAACTGATCTTACAAAGTAGCCTTATAGGATCAGGCGAAATCACTGGCCTGTATATGACAATAAGATATGGGATGATCTGATATGAGCGATAAATCGAATCAAATGCAAGACTTGCGCGGAGAATTTGTGCAAAAGGAAAAACCTGAGCAAAAGCTAGATGAACAGGGGATTCGCGAGCTGAAGCAGGCATTGAAGTCTTCCCATACACAATGGTGGGATGTAAGATGTTTGGTTCCTGTGAGCAACACTGACGGGGATGTTTCTGACGAAATTTGGGATGAACAGGCTCGGATTGCGGCGGAAGAGGGCATACGCGAGGCCGCCTTACTCCTCCAAGCTGGAGAGACGGTAGCCTTTCCTACGGAGACCGTGTACGGCCTGGGGGCCGATGCGCGTAGTACAAAAGCGGTGGAGGCGGTATTTGCTGCCAAAGGACGCCCTTCCGATAACCCGCTCATTGTACATATTTCTGATGTTGATCAATTAGAGGGTATGGTAGCAGAAATAAACGATACAGCCCGAGCGCTGATGAATATGTTCTGGCCGGGACCACTGACTCTCGTATTGCCGGTAGTGCCGCAGGCACTGTCATCGCGTGTGACAGCCGGGCTGGACACGGTTGGTGTGCGCATGCCGGATCATCCGATAGCGCTTCGTTTGATCGCTGAAGCGGGTTGTCCACTGGCTGCGCCAAGCGCCAACCGGTCGGGAAGACCCAGTCCCACCCTTGCACAGCATGTGCGGGAGGATCTGGAGGGCCGCATCGGCGGCATTTTGGACGGAGGTCCCACGGGGGTGGGACTGGAGTCCACGGTAGTGCAGGCGGGTGACGACGGAACCGTCACCATCCTGCGCCCCGGCGGCGTGACGGCCGAGCAGCTCGCTGCGGTTGCTCGCGCTGTCGTGCTGGACCCGGCGTTGGTCGCTACGCCCGGGGAGGACGCGGACAGCCCGGCGCCACGCTCGCCGGGCATGAAGTACACGCACTACGCGCCGCGAGGCCGCTTGAGCGTGGTACAAGGCCCGTCGTCCGTTGAGGTGACGGGCTGGATTCGCGCCGCGCTGGCGGAGGCTTCCGCGCGCGGGGAGCGCACGGCAGTGCTCGCGTTCGACGAGCATGCCGCCGGCTACGCCGGAGAGCGCGTCTACACGCTAGGCAAGCTGGACGCGCTCCATGAGGCAGCGCAGCGCCTGTACGGCGTGCTGCGCCGCTGCGACGAGGACGGCGTCACCTACATTTTGTCGGAAGCCTGTCCGCCGAAAGGATTGGGAGACGCCGTCATGAACCGCCTGCTTAAAGCGGCAGGTCACCGAATCGTCCGCTTGTAGCTTCTGTCGAATCAGAGCCTCTTATATTAAATTTTCCTCCCTCCTCATCTCGGTATTGGGTACTTTCAGTGTATGCTTGTACTGATTTCCCCCTTGTCCGCATAACGTGTACAAGAACAGACGGATAATGGAGGGATGGAGTATGCTGGCAGCCTCTGCCCATGCCGGGCAGGTTGTAACGATTCTGATCATGGCGGTAGCGCTAGGAATGGATGCGTTATCGCTGGGCGTAGGGATCGGCATGAAGGGGATACGCCTGCGAGACGTGCTGCGCATCAGTACTGTTATTGGCTTTTTTCACATTCTGATGCCATTGCTGGGAATGTTCACAGGCCATTATATGAGTTCTTTATTAGGTCATGTGACGGCCTACTTCGCAGGGGGGTTACTCATCCTTTTGGGCGGGCATATGGTGTATAATTCCTTTAAAGGGGACGGCGTACAGGTATTGGATCATCGTTCGCCTTTAGGCCTTTTGCTGTTTGCACTTGGGGTGAGCGTTGACTCATTTTCTGTAGGAGTGTCACTAGGTATGTTCCAAAGTGATCTGGTGCTGTCCGTTTTGGCGTTTGGTTTTTGCGGGGGAGCAATGGCGATGTTGGGTCTGCTGCTGGGTCGCAAGGTCAGCCGCAATCTAGGAGATTATGGAGAAGCAGTGGGCGGTGCCATTTTGCTGGCATTCGGCTTTATGTTTATGTTTTGATTTTAGCGTAGACAGTGTAAAATAAATGCAGGATTATAGTAAGGGATTAGAACTATAGTAATCCTCTGTTTATATATTTTTTTAACATACGGGGGGTGAAAACGTTGAAGAATATCTTATTCGTATGCACAGGGAATACCTGTCGCAGTCCAATGGCTGAAGGGATGCTGCGTAAGTTGGCTGCTGAGCATGGGCTAGAACTGGAAGTGCGTTCTGCGGGAGTAGCCGCGATGGAAGGCACGCCGATATCCCGACATGCAGAGGCGGTTCTACGTGATCATGATATATCCGATCAGATCACTTCAACCTCTTTGAGCGACGGGCTTGCCGGGTGGGCGCATCTGATCTTAACCTTGACGCAAGGACATAAACAGCACGTAATTCAGCGCTTTCCCCAAACGGCGGGCAAAGTATTTACGCTTAAGGAATATGTGGAGAACCGGGATGCGGTGTTGAATGATGTACAGGAGTTGGATAGTTTATATGCTTCACAGCAGTTGATGGCTTCACTCGGACAAGAGCTATCGGCGCAGGAGCGTGAACGAATGATTGAATTACACCAACGGATTCCGGGCTTTGATATTTCTGATCCGTTTGGCGGTTCGCGAGAAGATTACGATGTCACAGCTGCGGAAATCCGTACGGCACTGCATAAGCTGCTGGACAAGCTAAAGGCATCTTCCGAATAAAATTGGTATTACTCATCTGTTTTGTGCGGAATCTGTTGATTTTCGGCGGTTAATCCGTTAAGATAAGGTGGAAAAATGAGAATCCGATGTAACTGGCGACAAAAGTGGGATTAACCACGATGGAGCATCGGATATACGGCCGGTCGCCTGGGCAAAAGAGCAATTCCACATAGGTGTGGACTGCTCTTTTTTTCATATACAAGTTATGCCAGATTTTTAGCTGAGAGTTGATTCCATTAAAGATTCTTCCATTTTTTCTGCTCGAAATCTGAAACATCGGCTATAATATAGTCAGATTGTGATCAGGAGAGAGTGTGTTGAACTTGGGGCATGAGACCGTGCCTAGTCTCTGAGAGGCTGTTCAACCAAAGGAGGTTCCAATGGTGGAACAATTAGATCATGAGATTCCGCTGGAAGCACAGACCACTTCTGTCGTGCGGGAAATCGCAGAAGCAGCCAGTCTCAAGGCTGGTCGCCTGCTGGTTATCGGCGTTAGCACAAGTGAAGTGGCTGGAAGTCGGATTGGTACGGCGGGAGCGCTCGATGTGGCTCAGCAACTGTTGTCTGGAGTAGAGTCTGTTCGCAGGGAGTATGGCTTTGATGTGGCGTTTCAATGCTGTGAGCATTTGAACCGAGCGCTGGTCGTTGAACGGGCTGTGCTGGAGCGATTGGGACTGATGGAGGTTGCAGCTGTTCCTGTTCGTACAGCAGGAGGCTCTGTGGCTACCGTCGCCTATCGTTCTATGAGCGACGCGTGTTTGGCGGCGAACGTGCAGGCTCATGCCGGGATAGACATCGGCGAAACGCTGATTGGCATGCATCTGCGACCCATTGCTGTTCCGTTTCGCCCAAGCCTTCGCTGGATTGGCGAAGCACGTGTGACAGCAGCGTTCACCCGTCCTCCACTTTTTGGCGGACAACGGGCGG